>DAOUHO010000001.1:0-15525 GCA_034428595.1 Chloroflexota bacterium
GATCGTGGAGCGGGGCATCTACCCGGCGGTGGACCCGCTGACGAGCACGTCGAAGATTCTCGATCCGCGCATTGTGGGCGAGCGCCACTACGACGTGGCGCGCGGCGCGCAGCAGGTGCTGCAGCGGTTCAAGGACCTGCAGGACATCATTGCGATCCTGGGTATCGAGGAGCTCTCGGAAGAGGACCGGCTGACGGTGGTGCGCGCGCGCAAGATCGAGCGCTTCTTCTCGCAGCCGATGAACGTGGCCGAGGCCTTCACGGGCCAGCCGGGCGTGATCGTGCCGGTGGAGGAGACCATCCGCGGCTTCGAGGAGATTCTGGCGGGCGAGCATGACGAATTGCCCGAACAGGCGTTCTACATGGTGGGCACGATCGAAGAGGCCGTGGCGAAGGCCGAGCAGCTGGCCGCCGAAGGCTAGGCGCGGCGTCGGTCAAGCACGGCAGGCAGCGAAGTGCACCCTCACCCCAGCCCTCTCCCTTCAAGGGAGAGGGGGCCGGAGGGCGCTCTGATATTCTCGACGAGGAGGCGTAGATGGCTGGGTTGACCCTCACCGTCGTTTCGCCGGAGCGGGAAGTTCTGCGCGAGAACGACATCGATATGGTCGTTGCGCCCGGAATCGACGGCGAGCTCGGGCTGATGCCGCGGCACGCCCCGCTGGTGACCCAATTGCAGGCCGGCACGCTGCGCTATCGCAGCGGCGGGGATGAGCGCTACCTCACCATCCTCGGCGGGTTTCTGCAGGTGATGCAGGACACGGTGACGGTGCTCGCGGATGGCTCGGAGCGGTCCGACGAGATCGACCTGGAGCGGGCGGAGCGCGCCCGCGCCGAGGCGCTGCGCGAGCTGGAAGCGGCGCGCACGGGCGGAGACGACGCGACGGTGATCCGGGCGCGGCTGGCCCTGCTGCGGGCGCTGGCGCGCATCCGCACCGCGCAACGGGCAGGGCGCGGCTAAGGCCGGCCCCGTGGCCGCAGCCCTGGCCGACGCCACCGCGGCCACGCCCGCCACGCGGGTCGCGATCACCGGCGGCCGGTCGCTGCGGGGTGCCTATCGCGTGCCCGGCGCGAAGAACGCCGTGCTGCCCATGATGGCCGCGTGCCTGCTGACGGAGGAAACCTGCGTCATCGAGGACATCCCGCTCATCACCGACATCATGGTCATGGCCGAGCTGCTGCGGGGGCTTGGGGCGCGGGTGGAGATCGACACCGAGCGCCGATCGGTCGCCATCACCGCGGCCGGCGTGCACTCGACCCGTCCCGACCCGCGCCTAGTGCGCGCCATGCGGGCGTCGTTTCAAGTCACCGGACCGCTCCTCTCGCGCTTCGGGCGCGTGGACTGCCACGCGCCGGGCGGTTGCCAGCTCGGCACGCGCCCGGTGAGCGTGGACATCGAGGGCTTCGAGGTCATGGGGGCTTCCATCGCCCTGGGCGGCGGCGTCTACCAGGCGGTGGCCGATCCGCTGGTCGGCGGCCAGGTCTACCTGGACTACCCGAGCCACACCGGCACGCAAAACCTGCTGATGGCGGCCACGCTGGCCAGCGGCTACACGACCATCGTGCACGCGTCGCGCGAGCCGGAAGTGATCGCGCTGGTGCATTTCCTGCGCAGCATGGGCGCCGAGATTCACGGGGAGGGCACGAGCACGATCGGCGTGCAGGGCCAGTCGCGGCTCTTCGGCACCGTGGCGCGCGCGATCCCGGACCGGATCGTGGGCAGCACGATGGCGGTGGCGGCGGCTATCAGCGCCGGCGACGTGGAACTGCTGAATGTGCGTCCCGACCACCTGCAGCCGGTGCTGGTCAAGCTCGCCGCGATGGGGGTGTCGCTGCGCGAGACCAACCGCTCGGTGCGGGTCACGGGCAGTCCGATGCTCAGCGCCACGGCCATCCAGTGCATTCCGTTCCCGGGCTTCCCCACCGACGTCCAGGCGGCCATGGGCACGCTGATGACCCAGGCCCACGGCGAGAGCTCCATCATCGAGCGCGTCTACGACGGCAACCTGGGCTATGTGGAACAGCTGCGGCGCATGGGCGCCGACATGACGGTTGAGGGCCCGACGGCCCGCATCCGCGGTCCGGCGCCGCTCACGGCCTGCGAGGTGCGGCTGTGGCCCGACATCCGCGCCGGCGCGGCCCTGCTGCTGGCGGGGCTGGTGGCGCACGGGACGACGGTGCTCGATGACGCGGAGATCATCCAGCGCGGCTACCAAGACCTCCCCGGCGAGTTGCAGGAGCTTGGAGCCGATATCACGGTTGAGCGCGGCCCCCGGCCGGCGGTCACAGCGACGGTTGCGTAGGGAAAGTCTGAACAACCCCTGGTGACGACATCCCACGTCCAAGCCTCGGATCACCCTCACCCTAGCCCTCTCCCTTCAAGGGAGAGGGAACAGGACCTACTCTCCAACTCCACTGGAGGGGTTACGCAAAGGTTTCCTGGGAGGGGAAAGGGACATCATCGGAGATTTCTCAAATGCTCCGATCCCTAAGCTCGCAGCGGCTTGGGGTTGACCTCGGCACCGCCAACGTGCTGGTCTACCTTCTCGGCCAGGGCGTGATCATCGACGAGCCGTCGGTGGTCGCCGTTTCGGTGCAAGACCGGCGTATCGAAGCCATCGGCCACGCGGCTCGCGAGATGGTGGGGCGCACGCCCGGCAGCCTGCGCGTCATGCGCCCGCTGCAGGACGGCGTGATCGCCGACTACCTGGTCACCGCGGCCATGCTGCGCTACTTCATCGAGCGCGCGGCAGGCCGCCACCGCCTCTTCCGGCCCGAGGTCATGGTGGCGGTGCCCACGGGCGTGACCACGGTGGAGCAACGCGCGGTGCTGGACGCGGGCATCGCGGCGGGGGCCAAGCGCGTGCACCTGATCCCGGAGCCGCTGGCGGCGGCGATCGGCGCCAACGTGCCCATCTCCCATGCCTCGGGAAGCATGGTGGTCAACCTTGGCGGGGGAACCACGGAGATCGCGGTGATCTCGCTCAACGACATCGTGGCGGACTGCTCGGGGTCGTTGCGCGTCGGCGGCAATCGCCTCGACGAGGCCATTCGCACCTACATCAAGCGTAAATACAACCTGATGACGGGCGATCGCACGGCGGAATCGATCAAGATTCGCATCGGCAGCGCCATGGTGCTGGAACCCGCGGAAACCATGGAGGTGCGCGGGCGCGACCAGATGCAGGGCCTGCCGCGCACCGTGACGATCACCTCGGACGAGATCACGGAGGCCATCGCGGAGCCCGTCGACCAGATTATCCGGGGCGTTCGCAGCGTGCTCGAGGCGACCCCGCCCGAGTTGGCCGCCGACATCATCGACAAGGGGCTGGTGATGACCGGGGGCACGGCGCAGCTGCGCAACCTGGACAAGCTGGTGGCGCGCGAGACCGGCGTGGCCGTGCACGTGGCGGAAACGCCCCTGTTGTGCACCGTCCGCGGCACGGGAATTGCCCTGGAGCACTTCGACGTGCTGCAAAAGATCGTAATCTCGCACCCGTAGCACCGGCCCAGCGAGGCTGAGATGACACTGATTCTGCAAACGTTCCCCATGCCCCCGGGCCCGCAGGTCGAGCTTGAACGCGACTACGAGGTGCGCCAGGCGCCGTTTGCCGACGGCGACGAGCTGGCGGCGGCGGCGGTCGGCGCCGTGGCCGTGATCGCCGGCACCGAGCCGTGGTCGCGCGACCTGCTGGAGGCCAACGCCGGCACGCTGCGCTGCATCTCGCGCGTGGGCACCGGGGTGGACAGCATCGACCTGGCCGCCGCCACCGACGCCGGGGTGGCGGTGCTCAACGGTCCGGGCGAAATGTCGCTGACTGTGGCCGAATACTCCGTGGGCATGATGTGGACACTCGCGCGCCGCATCTTCGACGCGGACGCCTCGGTGCGCAGCGAGGGCTTCGCCAAGCGCATCGTGCTGCTGGGCAACGACCTGGCGGAAAAGACGGTGGGCATCGTGGGGTTCGGGGACATCGGACGCCGCGTGGCGACGATCTGCCAGCACGGCTTCGGCATGCGGGTCCTGGCGCACACGGCCAATCCGGATCCGGCGCGACTCGAAGCGGCGGGCATCGACGGGGCCTTCGTGTCGCTGCCCGAATTGCTGCGCCAGTCCGACTTCGTGACGCTGCATACGCCGGTGACCGAGGAGACCATGGAGATCATCGGACGCGAGGAGCTGGCCCTGATGAAGCCCGGCGCCTTCCTGATCAACAGCTCCCGCGGACGCCTGGTGGACGAGGCGGCGGTGGTCGAGGCGCTGCACGACGGGCGCCTGGGCGGCCTTGGATCGGACGTGTTCGCCGTCGAGCCGCCGCCGGAGGACCACCCGTTCTTCCACACGCCGCGCACGATTCTGACGCCGCACTTCGGCTCGCACAGCCACGAGTCGATGTTCCGCATGGGCGACCGCGCGGTGCGCAACCTGCGGGAGTTCATGGAGACTGGCCGGTGCGAGCGGACGGTGAATCCGGAAGTCTACGACCGGCTGTTGGGATAGGACGGCGCTGACGAACCGTGGGTGACGGCGGCGCCCGCGGCAGTCCGGCGGGATGCCCGAACAGCCCCGCCCCTACCGCAGAATCCGCCGTGCCGTCAGGTTTGCCCGGACTGGATTCCGGCTTCCGCCGGAATGACGGACGGGTGACGCAAAGGTCTCTTGATGGGAGAGGACCGGGGTGAGGGTGAAAAAGCGCCCAACCGCGACGTTCGCGCCCGCTACACTGCGCCGCCAGGAGGAATTGACGCCATGCCCGACCTCGTGCTGCGCGCGGCTACGCTGATCGACGGCACCGGCGCCGAGCCCATCCGGCCCGGCGAGGTGACCATTCGCGACGGAAAGATCGCCGCCGTGGGCGCGCCCGGCAGAAAAGACCCGGTCGACGCCGAGATCGTGGACTACGGCGCCGCCACGCTGCTCCCGGGCCTCATCGACGCCCACGTGCACCTGCAATTCACCGCCGGGCCGGATCACCCGACCACGCGCGGCATTCACATGGGGGCCAGCGACGCCGAACGCATCGCCACCGCCATCGGCAACGCCCAGCGCGGCCTGGCCACCGGCGTGACCACCATGCGCGACACGGGCGGCTACCTGACGCTCAACATGGACGTGCGCGACGCCATCAACGACGGCCACGTCATCGGCCCGCGCCTGCTGGTGTGCGGCGCGCCCATCACCACCACCGCCGGGCACCTGCACTGGTGCGGCCTGCGCGCCGACAACCGCGACGAGGTCGTCGAGGCCGTGCGGACGATGGCCGAGGCCGGGGCGGACTTCATCAAGGTCATGGCCACCGGCGGCATGATGACGCCCGGCACCTCGCCCGGCATGACGCAGTACTCGGAGTCCGAGCTGCAGGCCCTGGTGGACGACTCCCATCGGCTGCGCAAGCAGGTGGCGGCCCACGTGCTGGGCACGACCGGCTGCGTCCTGGCCATCGACGCCGGCGTGGACACGCTGGAGCACTGCTCCTGGCTCGATGAATCCGGGGAGCGCGGGGCCCTTCGCTTCGACGCCGAGGCCGCGGCCCGCATCCAGCCCGCCACGCAGTCGGTGCATATGACCGTCGGCGCGGGGAGCCGGGACCACGTGCGCGGAATCGACCACCTGGACGAGATGTCCGAGACGGACCGCGAGGAGCTGCACGCGCGCGGCGTCTACCACCGCGCCATGCGCGCCAGCGGCACGCCGTTGGTCGTCTCCAGCGACGCCGGCGTGATGACCACCAAGCACGACGAGTTCGCGCTCACCGTCATCGCCGCCGCGGTCACGCTCGACCTCTCGCCGGTGGAGGCCATCAACATCACCACCTACGCGCCCGCGAGCACCATCGGCCTGGGCGAGGTCACCGGCGCGCTCAAGCCGGGACTGGCCGCCGACGTGCTGGTGGTCGAGGACGACGTGGGCGAGAACATCTGCTGCGTGGCCGACCCGATCGCCGTCTACCTCGGCGGACGCGAAGTCGCCCGCGACCGGCGGCTGCTCGCCGTCTGAGGCATCGCTTCCCGATATCTGACCCACCTACTAGTCGCGCCATGGAGACGGGACATGGGCTGCTTCGGCCAGAGTCCAGCTAGTGCGCAGCCGCGAGACGATGCCTCTATGACCCCTCGTGAACTTGCCCGGGAGCTCGGGATCTCACCCAAGAAACTACGGTCTTGGTTGCGCACCACATATCCCAGGCATCCGAGTGAGCACGGACAGTCCTGGTATCTGAGCGAGGCGCAGGCCGACGCCGCGCGTGAGCACTTTGGGGCGGGATCGAAATACACGCTTGGAACAACTTCTTACTCGCCTCCTGCAACTGCGAGCACGCGGATCGACTTATCAGCGCAGTACAGCAATATTCAGGTGAGCCAAATTAACTGGCAATGGTGTCAACAGAAGGCCACTCAGATACTTGCCAGTGGGTGTCGATACCTGTTGAACCAACCGCTCAAAAGCTTGAGCGATTTGGCAAGCGCACCAGGTATATATCAGTTCTGCGATAAGTATCACCACAGCCTCTACGTTGGTCAGTCTTCGAATATCAGGCAGAGAGTTCGCAGCCATATCAAGTCTAACCCACAGCTTTCGCAAAATGCCCACGGCATCCGAGAGCTCACGATAGAATTTGGTCGTCTCGAGCTCGAGGAATTTGCAATTTCCTATTTGCAACCACCATACAACACGAGCAGGAAGGGCCAGAGCAGTAGACACCTTCTAGCTAACAAGAAAACACAGGACACATTATGGAAAAGATGTCAGATGCAGAGTCGTACGTTGATTGAGCAAGGCATAGCTCAGGCTCTTGATATACCCGCAAAACCATGGTTCGGTACATTGCTTTCCACAGAAGCTGGGGGATATATCTTGTATGAGCAGGATGGTAAGGCTCTATATGTGGGTGAAACTCACAATATCGCCGAACGCTGTGGATCTCACCAGACGGATACGTATTTCTCGGCACTGCGTCGTAATGCCGGACGGACGCAATTGGGGCTAAGTTTCGCTCCGGGATCTCGCCGCCGCTTCTCGGCCAAGGATGATGAGGGAGTCAGTTCGTATCTCGCCGGATGCAGTCTCGCGGTCATTCCGATATCAATCGGACGCGGCGAACTGGAATCGGGGTTGATCCGCCACCTTGATCCACTTCTCAACCGCCGACGGTAGGCCGAGAGTTGCGGTCGAGCGCGGTTCGGTGGCCCGGGCTGCAGGCAGCCCGGGAATGCGCGCCGCCTACCGATACCCGACGTGGATCTCCAGCTTCTCCAACGTGAGCCGCTCGGCGGTCGCGTCGGGCGGGTTGACCCACACGCCGACCAGGTTCTCGCCGTGCGCCAGGAACGCCGGCTGGGCCTCGAAGACCAGCCAGCCGTGCTCGACGGTCGGCGGCGGCAGCAGGATGTTGTTCACCCGCAGCTCGATGCGCTCCACCACGTCCGTCAGCGGCGGGCGGTTGTAGAGGTCGCGGTACTTGGTCGCCAGCAGCACCGGATCAAGCCGGTCGCCGTCCGACTCGCCTTCGTCGGACAGCACCGCGCGCACGGTGATCGCCCGCACGGCCTCGGCCTCCGCGTTCACGTCGTCGCCCACCCACACGCGCACGAAGGTGTCCACCTTGCCGTCGCGGTAGTCGCTCGACTGGTTGGGCGGTCCGGGCCAGTCCTCCTTGGGCTGCGGCGTGCCGGTGGGGATGTTCGGCAGCAGCGCCGGCAGCGGCGCCAGCATGTTGGTGTTGAGCGTCATCGCCCGCGGCGTGCTCCAGTCCTCCGGCGGCGGGATCATGAAGTGCCCGCCGCCGCGCCGCTCGGCGAAGAACACCTTGTCGGTGCGGCGCAGCGTTTCCGGCGTGCCCAGCTCGCGCTGCGCCTGCATGCAGCCGCGCCAGTAGTCGGTGTCCATCAGCTCGACGTAGGTGCCGGCGCGCCGCGCCGACTCCGGCGTGCGGTCCGGGTAGTTGAAGGTGCACACGCCGTCGGCGCCCTGGTGCAGCCAGTTGGCCGTCGCGCCCCGCTGGACCTCCAGCGACGGGTGGTAATAGCCGTCGCTGGAGTGGTGGGCGTCGATGCAGGGAAACAGCTTGACGGGATGCCCGGCGGTCAGCCGCCGGAAATCGCGCACGTCCACGTCGAACGTGCGGCAACCGAGGATCAGGAGGTCCACCAGGCCCTCGCGCACCCAGGTCTCGATATCGATGCCGGTGGCGTGGCAGCTCACCACGTCGGGCGGAATCTGCACGCTCAGCAGATAGGGCCGCCCGCGCACGCGCGCCCGCTCCAGCAGCACCGCGCGCACCGTGCGCATCAGGTCGTTGAGGTGCTCGCGCAGCTCCCACTGCTGCCCCGCCGGCAACAGCACGTCCAGGCGCGCGAAGTCGAGGTTGATGCCGTCGTGGTCGAAGCGCCAGGCCACCTCGCGCACGATCTCGGTGACGAAGTCCCGCACCCCCGGCTCGGCATAGTTCATGAAGCCGCTTTCGACGTGGCCGTAGGGCCACATCAGCCACTCGGGATGCGCCGCCTTCATCGGAATCGTCATGGGCACGACCTTGGTCCCGTCCCAGCCGACGTCGTAGCCGTTCATGGCGAGCTGGTAGAAGGACTCGATGCCGCGGCGCTGCGCCTGCTCCAGGGCCAGGGACGGAATCTCGACGCCCGCCGCGACCCAGTTCTTGATCCAGTCCCCAACGGGCCGCACGTCGCTCTTGAACGAGGCCTCCACGCCGCCCTCGGACCACCAGATGATCGTGTCGATCTGCGTGCCCGGCATGTCCTGCAGGCTCAACTGCGCGTCCCACCACTTCGCCAGCTGCTCGGGCGGGGGGGGCTCGCCCACGAACTCCTTGGGATCGCCGGTGATGTCATAGCGCACCACGATCCGCCGCCGCCGCTCCACCGCGGCCAGATGCTCGGCCGAGAGCTCGAGTGGCTGCATGGGGTGTCTGCTCTTCCCTGGCCTATCCCTCCGCTGGAACTATAGGCGGCCCGCCGTCACTCCGATTAGCAGCCTGCACCCGTCCGTCATTCCGGCGCAGGCCGGAATCCAGGCGGAGTCTCGCGCGTGCCGGGCGGATCTGGACCCCGGCCTTCGCCGGGGTGACGAGGTAGTGCCGGTGCGACGGGGGAACCCTCTGGATCGCCCAACCTGCCGCGCCCACATGAAGGCCCTTGTAGCCCACATGTCACTCCGAGCGCAGCGAGGAGTCTAGAGCGCTCGCCCCCGCCGTGGGGGGACGCACCGGCAGCTCGAACCTGGATTCCGGCTCAAGGCCGAAATGACTAACCGATCCGGCGCCCCAGGCTGCGCGCAGCCTGGGAGATTCATCCTGGGCCGGTCCCACGCTGCACGCAGCGCGGGCCACCGTCGTTCCGGGGGGCGCGAGGTTGGGCGCTCTGGATTCCTCACGTTCGTTCGGATGACAAGCGGGGATGGATTCCCGCCTTTGGAGACCTTTGCGTAAATCGAGGGGCGGGGCGGACCATAGGGTGTTGCCAGGTCGAAGAGTGGGGAGCGGGCATATGCACCGGGAGATGGGCCGGCCGTCGCTCGCCGAAGCGGTGGTGTCGGAGACGCTGGGCCAGAACCAGCGGCTGGAGCGGATCGACGACGCGGTGGACTGGGAGCGGCTCGGGCAGGTGGTGGCCGGCGTGCATGCCGCCGCCCGCGGACGCCCCAGCTATCCGCCACTGCTGATGGTGAAGGCCCTGCTGCTCCAGCAGTGGTACACGCTCTCCGATCCGCAGCTGGAAGAGGCGCTCAGCGACCGGCTCTCGTTCCGCCGCTTCGTGGGGCTGGGGCTGGCGGACGCCACGCCGGACCACTCGACGATCAGCCGCTTTCGGGCGGCGCTGGAGGCCCAGGGGCTGAGCGAACGCCTGTTTGCGGTCTTGGCGGCGCAACTGGACGCGCAGGGGCTGGTGCTGAAGCAGGGCACGCTGCTGGACGCCACGCTGGTGGCGGCCCAGGTGCGGCGCCCGCCGCTGGCGGCGGGGCGGGGCGCGCCGAACGCCACCGATCCCGCGGCGGCGTGGACCCAGACCGGGCGGGGCGCCCGCTCCCACTTCGGCTACAAAGTGCATCTGGGGGTGGATGAGGCCACGCTGCTGGTGCGGCGGGCGGTGTTGACTCCCGCCAACGTCTATGAGAGCGAGGTGGCCGACACCCTGGTGAGCGGGGATGAGCGGGCGGTGTACGGCGACCGGGCGTATGAGTCCAAGCGGCGGCGGCAGTGGTTGCGGGAGCAGGACATCAAGGATCGGATCATGCATCGGGCGAATAAGCATCAGCCGGAGCTGCCTGACTGGCAGCAGCGGCGCAACGACCTCATCGCGCCCTGCCGGGCGTGGGTGGAGAAGGTCTTCGGCACCCTCAAGCGCAGCTATGGCTACCACCGCGTCCGCTACCGCGGGGTGGGGCGCAACACCGTGGAGTTGTGGTGCAAGCTCATGGCCTACAACCTGCGCAAGGCGGACACCTTGGCCTGGGCTGCGGGCTGACCGCGGGACCCGTGCGCCTCGCGCGGAGCCCCGCGGCCCGGGATCCCGCCGCCGGCGCCCGCCTGCCTGCCGCATCGGCCTCCAGGCGGGGCTGCCGCCCCTCCCCACGCGCTCCAGCCCCAATTATTCAAAGGTCTCCCTCCGCGGGAATGACGGACCTAGGCCACTGCCCTGCGGCCGGGCAGCCGCGGGCAGGCATGATTGACGCTCAGTGCTTGTCGGCGCGATCCACTCATGAAGCTGCCCACGCCCGAGATACCCGCCGACGCGGCGGCCATCGACGCGGCCTGGCTCACGCGCGCGCTGCGATCGGGCGGGGTGCTCACCGGCGGAGCGGTGACAGCGGTGCAGGTCGAGACGCTGGGCGGCAGCCAGGGATTCGCCGGGCAACTGCGGCGCCTGCGCGCGACCTATGACGACGACGCGGACGGCGCACCGCCGAGTTTCATCGTCAAGCTTCACAGCCCCAACGCGAGCACGCGCGAGCTGATCCGGCGCATCGGCGCGGCGCAACGCGAGATCCGCTTCTACCGCGACCTATCCGATCGAGCGGGCGTGCCTACCGCGACGCTGCACTTCGCGGCCCACCACGGCGAGCGCTACGTCCTGCTGCTGGACGATCTCGCCCCCGCCCGCGCCGGCGATCCGGCGGTGGGGTGCTCGCCCGAGCAGGTCCAGGCAGCCGTCGCCTGCGTGGCCGGCATGCACGCCGCCTGGTGGGACAGCCCGGCGCTCGCCGCGCAGAACTGGATTCCGGTCTTCGACGAGCTGACCGCCACGCGCCACGCCATCTGCCGCGAGGCTTGGCCGGAGTTCGTCGAGCGGTATCGAGGCCAGCTTCCAGACCTTTGCGCCAACATCGGCCCCGCGCTGCTCGACGGCCTTGACTCCGTGCGCCGCGCCCTGTCCCAAGCGCCGCCGACCCTGCTGCACGGCGACTTCCGCCCGGACAACGTGATGTTCGCGGCGGGCGGCGCCGGCCCTCCGGCGGCCTTTGTCGACTGGCAGGTGATGCTCCGCGGGCCGGGCCTGATGGACGTGGCCTATTTCCTGCTCTCGGCAACGGATCGCGACACGCGCCGCGCGCTGGAGATGGACGTCCTGCGCGCCTACCGAGAGGCTCTGGCGCAAGGCGGCGTGACCGGCTTCACCGCGGACCAGTGCCGGACCGACTACCGCCTCGCCATGGCGGACGTGCTCTCCCGCATCGTCGTGCTCACGACGCGCGTGCTGCCAGAGGGCATCGCGGGCTGGTCGGTCTTCGACGTGCTGGCTGAACGCGTTGCGGGGGCGGTTGTCGATCTGGACTGCATTGGGTTGCTGGCGCCAAAGGGGGAGCCGCGGTCGGATGTCCCGATGGCCCCTACGCTAGGGCATCGGCGGGCCGAAACGAGCGCGCGACGCGGAGCATCAGAACGGCCCCGGCAAATGTGAGCGCGGCGGCGACGGAGAGCGCGACGTTCGGCCCGCCCGCAATGAGCAGAAGACCGCCGACAAACGGGCCCGCGACGCCAAAGAGCCCGGCGGAAGCATTGAAGGTCGTGGCCAGCGGCGGCGTGTCCTCGGGGCGCGCCAGCGACATCAGGGTCGTCTGCGATCCCAGAACGAATCCCGCGCCGGCAACGCCCATCGCCAGATAGGCCGCGGCGAGGACTCCCACCTGAGTCGTGGTCATGGCGACGAGGAACATGACCGGCGACGCTATTTGAACGCAAATGGCAAGCGCGGCGCCGAACGGCCCCGTGCGCCGGTCGATCAGCCGACCCCACAGGGGGAGGCAGACCGCCTGCGCGACACCGGCGAGCAGCGAGAGCACACCCACTGTGCCGAAGCTGGCGTGCAAATGATCCACCAGCACGATCGGAACCGCAGGCATCATCACGGCGATCCCGAAGCCCATCGTGTTCCAGGCGCCCACGAACCCGCGGAAGGACGGCGTGGCAAGAGCCCCGCGCGCGAGCACCCAGGGGTTCCGCCGTCGAAACGGGCGGGGGTCCGAGGATTTGATGCCGGCGAAAGCCGCCATGGCGAGCATGCCGACGACGGATGCACCGGCGAGGATCGGACCGTGGCCAACGACGTCGAGCAGCAGGCCGGCGATCGGAGCGGTGATCAGCGCCGCGACGGCCATGGCCATGCGCGCGGCGGCCAGGAGGCGTCCGCGTAGCGGGGCGGGATAGGCTCCCTGCATGAGCCAGGTGACGCCTGGCCGCGGGAGACCCGAGAGGAGGAAGTAGCCGAGCGCGATGATTGCGAACCATGTGGGCGCCGTCACAAACAGCGCCGCGATCCACAACGCCCGTCCGACCGCCCAGATCAGTGCGATACGGCGCGCCGGCTGCAGCGTGCGCAGCACGTATGGCGCGCCCAGACTCAGCAGCGCCCCCAGATAGGTGCCCGCTGTGAGCAGCGCGAGGAGAAATTCGCCGGCGCCGAGACGGCGAGCCACCACCGGAAAGAAATTGAGCACCACTCCCAGGAACACGCCCGTGAGCAGCTGAAAGGCGAGGTCTCGCCGGAAGTTGGCCCTCGCCTCCCCCGTGAGCGGGCCGGCCGCCCCCGTGCCCAGCACCGCCCCCACCGTCTCTCCGATTCGTGCCGCCACGAACGCACCCGGCCTCGGTCACCGGCGGGCCGTCGACAGTCCCGCCTGAGCGAACTATAGGCGGCTGGGAAGTCTTGTCGGCATGGTGCGTCGACACTGCGTGGGCGAAGTCGCCGTCAACTCTTGGCGAGCGTGTCGAACCGTCGCGCATTCGGACTCGCTAATCACGCGACCGGCCACTGTTATCGGTCGCTTGCGTAGACTGCCTGGCGATCGAGCAAGGTGATCGGAGAGGGCCATGCCCAGGTACGAGGTGTTCGAGCGCCAGACGCAGCTGAAGGTCTATGCCGACGGGCGCTACCTGGCGGCAGTGCAGCAGGGGCTCTACCGGCCCTACGTCTTTCCGGTGCGCACGGTGCAGGGCCACGTGGTCACGCAGGCGGGTCCGGCCGACCACCCGCATCATCTGTCGCTCTGGATCGGGCACAAGGACGTCAACGGCTCCAACTTCTGGGCGCCCGAGACCCTGGGCATCTTTCCTCCGCCGCGGATTCTGGTGCGCGACACGCGGACTGACATCTCGGCGGACGGAGTGGACCTCGATCAGCGAATCGAGTGGTTCGACGGCGCCGATGGCCTCGTGCTGCGCGAGCGGCGCCGCACCGGCGTGCGTATTTGGGCGGGTCACGTAGCCGTGGACGTGTCCTCGACCCTTTCCGCGACGGATGCCCCGGTGGAGTTCGGCCAGGACAAGGACGCCGGGTTGGCCCTGCGCATCGCCGACCAGATCGACGTGCTGGACGGCGGCGAGATTCGCAGCGCCACGGGCGCCCGCAACGAGGCCGCGACGTTCGACACCCACGCGGACTGGGTGGACTACTCCGGTCCAGTGACGCATGACCACGTCGCCGGCGTCGCTATCTTTCCCTATCCCGAGGTCGCGGATACGCCCTGGTTCACGCGCGACTACGGCCCGATCTACGTGGGACCGTGGCGGCACAGCGCCATGACGCTGGACCCCGGTGAGTCCTTCACGCTGGGTGCGCGGTTCGTCGCGCACGACGGCGGTCCGGACGACGTGGACATCGACGAGCTATTCCAGCGCTTCCGCGCGGAGCACGCCGACTAGACCGAACCGAAGCCGCTAGTCTCCCTTCAGCTCGGCGATCTCCTCGGCGCTCAGGTGCGGCGGGTCGCCCGCGGGCGCGTTGCGCTGGATGTCCTGCTCGCTCGAGATGCCAACGATGCTGCATGACACCGCCTCGTGGCCGAGCACGTAGCGGATGGCCGTCTCGTGCGCGGGCTCGTCGCGCGCGTCCGCCGTGGCCTGCAGGCGTTCGCGCAGGCCGGATAGCTCGCGCACGCGATCGCGGAACGCCTGGCGGCGGCGCCAGTCGGTGGCCGGCAGGCGGTCGATGCCCGCCTCGTCGAGCATGAGGATGCCGCTGCCAAACGGCGACCGCGCCAGCACGCCGGTGCCGCGCTCGGCGGCCAGCGGCAGCACGTGCCTGGCCACGCTGTCGTCCGCGAGATGGAACGGGGATTCGACGACCGGCGCGTCCCAGAGCCGGATGGCCTCCGCCGCCGCCAGCGGCGACGCCGACACGCCCCACCAGCGAATCTTGCCGGCCTGCTGCAAGCGCCGCAGCGCCTCGAAGGGTTCCGGTTGCCGGACGACGTGCAACGGCGGGTCGTGCAGGAGCAGCGCGTCGATGTAGTTGGTGCGCAGACGCCGCAGGGACAACTCACAGGCTTGTTGGATGCGTGACGGTGAGAAATCCTGGGGCTCGTAGTCCAGGTGCAGGTCCTGCGCGCCGTCGCTGCCGGGCAGGTACCCGACCTTCGTCACGAGGACCGTCTCGCCGCGCACGCCTTCCAGCGCCTTGCCCAGCACGGTTTCGCTGCGTCCGCCGCCGTATTGCTCGGCGGTGTCGAAGGTCGTGATGCCCGCGTCGAACGCCGCGCGCACCAACGCCACCGCGTCCAGCGAGGACATCGGGCCCCACGACAAGCCGCCGATTTCCCAGCACCCCATGCAGAGGCTGCTCACGCGCATGCCCGTCGCCCCGAGATCACGTTCCGTCATGGCGTTCTCCAGTCCTCGTCATTCCGGCGAGCGCCGGAATCCAGGCCAGTGTCTATCGCGCAGGTCCTGTGTTGCACAGCGCTGGCGTAACGGGGCTACTCGGAACCAAAGCGGAAGCTGTAGAGCTCCGCGCCCTTTAGGTGAAAGCGCAGCTTGAGGCCGCCCCGCAGGTCGCCGGGCGCACCGCCCGACCAGGTGAGGTTGTGGCGGATGCTGTCGCCCTCGAACCGCTGGCAGTCCTCGCGGCCGAAGCCTGGCCACACGTCGTTGAATGGGTCCATCACCTCGGCCTCCACGTAGCCGCCGGGCTCACAGCGGGCGTTGATGAAGAGCTGGCCGCCGGTCGGCCGCACCGGCTTGGTCTCCACGTAGCCCTCGCGCACGGTGGCGTCCAGCGACACATAGCCGTCGTAGCG
>DAOUHO010000002.1:0-21591 GCA_034428595.1 Chloroflexota bacterium
CGCCCTCGGCAATCGCCTCGTGGGCTACTTGCATGGCTGCCTGCGCACCCGCACCGCCTACCACGAGGCCACGGCCTGGGACCACCGCCAGCACCACGACGCCCTCGCGGCTTGACACCTTACGCACCTGGGGTGTCTTGTGGGCGCCCGTCCGGGTTTCGTATATCCGCGCCGGCCCCGGCGCCTGCCGGTCACCCCGACCGGCAGGCGCCGATTGGGCTAACGGCTGTAGCCGGAGCGGGGTTCCGGCGGAGCCTCTGAGTAGGCCCGATTCGCCATCCGCTCCAACAGGAAGCGGAAGTCCCGGTAGGCGTCTAGCCCGCCCAGCGGGCCAGACAGCGCCCCCATCTCCTCTTGCAGGATGGCCAGGTCGGTGGACACGCCCGCGGCGCCGTCGTCCGCGCCTCGCGGCAGGCTGCTGTAGCGGTCCGCCGCCAGCGCCACGATGCCGCCCAGCCGCAGCAGCGGGTCCGCCTCAATGCTGCCGAAGCTCAGGTCGCCCTGTCCCGTCACCTCCACCTGCTGGCTGCGCGATTGGCCCGTGTCGGGGACGATCCAGCGCAGCTCCACCCGGCCCAGCGTCAGGTCGTCGCCATCCCGCACGCCGTCGTGCAGCTCCACCTCGTAGAACACCGTCGTCGCCGCCCCCGACGGCAGCTCCGCGAACTCCTTGCGGTCCTCCGCGAAGCTCGCGTCCGACGTCACCCGGTTCTCATACCCGATGATCCGCCACGACTTCACCACGTCCGGGTCCCAGGTGACCTGGGCCCGCGTCTGATCCGCAAAGGGCGTCGACAGCGCCAGCCAGTTCGCGCGGGTGAAGGTACGCCGCGCCTGGTCGGGGTCATCGAGGTAGCGATACCACCCGTTGCCGTGCTGCGCGAGCTGCTCCAGCAACTCGTCGTTGTAGTTGTTGATGCCCACCCCCACGGTGATTAGTCGCAACGGGTTGCCGGCATCCCGGTCGTAGGCCGACTCCAGGATCGCGAACGGGTTGGTGGCGTCCACGTTGGCCACCCCGTCGGACATCAGGATCACGTAGTTGTAGGCGTTGGGCCGTTCCAGGCGCGCCCGGTTGGCCAGCTGCACCCCCAGGTTGAGTCCCGCCTGTACGTTGGTGCTGCCATGCGGCGCCAACTGCGCAATCGAGCGCTCGACCGAGGTGTCGTCCGGCCCGGTGTGCTCCACGGTGAACTGGTGAATCACCCCTTCGGTGAAGTGCACCACCGCCACGCGATCCTGCGGGCGCAGGCTCTGGCGAATGGTCTCCGCCGCCGCGCGCGCGATGTCGACCCGGTTGCCGTCGCCCATCGAGCCCGAGGCGTCGAGCACCAAGGTCACGTTCAGCGGGCGGTCGTCCGCCACTTCCGCCGCCTGGAACCCGATCCGCGCCAGGTGCTTGCGCTCGTCCAGCGGATGCGCCACGAGGTCGCTCGTGATGGCAAAGCCCCAGTCGTCCGCGGGCAGGTCGTACTGGTAGTTGAAGGCGTTGATCCACTCCTCGGCCCGCACCGAGTCCGGCTCGATGTCGTAGCCCTGCTGCGCCCAGGTGAGCGCCAGCTGGTACGACGTGCGGTCCGTGTCCAGGCTGAAGGTCGATACGGCATCGTCAGCGGTGGCGACGACCGGCTGTCGCCGGTTGTCCTGGAAGGTGGTGTCCGCCGGTCGGGCGGTGCGGGGAGGGGCGGCCTGGGCCGCAGAACGCGATCCCGTCGACGGCGCCGCGACGATCTTCTCAACCGCGACTTCCTTGATGACTTCCTTCGTCACGACCTTCTCGACCGGGACCTCCTTGATCACTTCTCGGACGACTACCCTCGGGGTTGGCGTCGCGAGGATCGGCTGGAATGCCGCTGCCGTCGGAGCTGCCGTAGCGGCTGGCATTGGGGCTGCCGTCGGGGCTGCTCTGACCTCGGTGGCCGTAACCGTCACGGTCTTCTCAACGACTTGCGTTTCGCCAAGGCTGGCCGTGGACGCCCAGACCGCCAGCACGGCGCCCGCCGCGACCGCTCCGACGGTGGCCAACGTGGGAAACCAATTGCGCGAGGCGGGGGCCAGGACTTTGCGTCGACTGCGCGGCACGCGCCGGGGCTCTTCGAGACGCCCTTCCAAGGCGTCCCAAAGGTTCGTGGGCGCACGCAGCGAGGGGGCTTCCGCCGCGAAATATTCCCGCAGCGCGTCGCCCAGGGATTCGTCGGTGGAGTAGTTAGGAGCCATCGTTGGCGACCTCCGGGGCACCTTGAGCCTCGACGCTCGCGCAGCTGACCGAGCGCGCGCCCGAGGCGGGTGTTGACGGTGTCCTCCCGAGCGTCGAGGGCTTTCGCCAGCTGGGGGACGGTGAGATCGGCGAAGTAGTGCAGCACCAGGATGTGCCGCTGGTCGGCATCGAGGCCCGCCAAGGCCTGACGCATCTCGTGGCGCTCGTGCAGCGCCTCGTCAGTGTCGTCCGGCTGCCCGGGGCCGGACGGGGTGACGGCGGCCACCGGCCGCCGGCGGCGCTGGTGCACGCCCTCGCGGGCGAGATAGCGCATCAGCCAGGGTTTGACCGGGCACCCGTGTTGGAAGCCGTGAACGCCGCGCCATGCCGAGCGCAACGCTCCTTGGACCAGCTCTTCGGCCAGCGCCCGGCTTCCCGTCATCAGCATGGCCGTGCGATAGAGCAGGTCTTGATAGCGCTCCACGAGGTGGTGGAACGCCTCGCGATCGCCGTCCTGACAGCGCAGGACCGCCTGTTCATCCGTCATAAGCCGCCCTCATGACCCGCGCTTGGCGGGGTATTGCATAGACAAGTACGCCATTGGTGGGGCAATCGTTCCCTCCGTCGACGGCGAAGGCGAGGCTGGACGACCGATCGCCGCCTTCGGAGACCGTCAAATCGAGAGGCAGGGACGGTTCGCGAACCGCCCCTACTCGTGGGTCAACAGATTCAACGGCCGCTAGATTCCTGCTCCCCGCCTGCGCGGGGACATGCTTCGCGGGAATGACGGACCTTCCGTGGGCTGGTACCTGAACGATAAATTATGTTGACCAAATTGCGGGCGACGCCTACCATCGCTGCGGGCGTTTGTCTGCCGTGGGGGCCCGTGGGCGGCAGCGCTCGGAGACGCCTATGGCTGTCACCATCGCCGTTGCCAACCAGAAGGGCGGCGTGGGCAAAACCACGACTACCGCCAACCTTGCCGTCACCCTGGCCCGCCACGGTCTGCGCGTGTTGGCCATCGACACGGACCCGCAGAGCAACCTCACGTCCTCGTTCGGCCTCGACAAGGCGGTGTCGCCCTCGCTGGCGGATTCCCTGCTGCATCGCGACGCCGATCTGCCGCGCTATCGCGTGCAGGACGCCACGGACGTCGCCATCGACCTCGTGCCGGGCACGCCGGAGCTGGCGGCGGTGGAGAGCGAGCTCCAAACCAAGCTGGGTCGCGAAATGCGCTTGCGCGAGCACGTGATGCGCATCGACAACGATTACGACTTCGTGCTCGTCGACACGCCGCCGTCGCTGGGCGTGCTGACACTCAATGCGCTGGTCGCCGCGCAGTGGGTCATCATTCCCACGGAGGCGCGCTTCTTCTCCCTGCGCGGCCTGCAAATGCTCACGGAGAGCATCGAAGAGGTGACCATCGTCAATCCGAATCTGCGCGTGCTCGGGATCGTGCTGAACAAGTTCGACCGCCGCCTGCGCGAGGAAAAGCACGTGGCCGGATATCTGCAGGAGCAGTGGACCAGCGAGATGTTCGCCTCGAGAATCCCAACCAACAGCAAAATTCTGGAAGCGTCGAGCTCCGGGCTGTCCATCTTTGCGCCCGGAGCGCGCGGCCGCGGGGTGCGCCGGGCGGTTGACGCCTACGAGGCCCTGGCCGAGGAGGTACTCAAGCGTGCCGCCTAGCGACCACGGCGGTTTCGATCCCGCGCGCATGGAGGCCAACAACCGGCCGCCGGGGCTGGTGCCGCGCATCCTGGCCCGCGACGCCCCGTTGCCGGGGCGGGCGACCGGATTCACGCAGATTCGAGTGGTCGGCGTGGGCGGGGCCGGCGTCAACGCGGTGGACCGCATGATCGACGCCGGGCTCAACGGCGTGGAGTTCGTCGCGGTGAACACCGACGCCCAGGCGCTGCGCGGCTCGCGAGCCTCGGAGATCGTGCAGATCGGGACGCACACCACCGGGCAACTCGGCGCGGGCGGCGACCCGCGGCGCGGCGAGAAGGCGGCTAGCGAGAGCGCCGGCGCCCTGGCCGAAGCCACGGAAGGCGCCGACATGGTGTTCATTGCGGCGGGCATGGGCGGCGGCACGGGCACCGGCGCCGCGCCGGCCATCGCCGAGATCGCCTCGGAGCAGGGGGCGCTGACGGTTGGCGTGGTGACGAGCCCGTTCACCTTCGAGGGCACGCGGCGGGGCCAGATCGCCGCGGGCGGGATTCAAGCCCTGGGCGAGCGCGTGGACGCGCTCATCGTGGTCCACAACGACCGGCTGCTGAAGATGTCTGATCCGCGCATGGGCATTGGCGACGCGTTTGTGCTGGCCGACGAGATGCTGCAACGCGGCGTGCAAGGCATCACCGACCTCATCCTCACGACCGGCATCGTCAACGTGGACTTCGCGGACGTGCGCGCGGTGATGTCCAACGCTGGCCCGGCGCTGATGGGCGTCGGCGAAGCCGCCGGCGACGATCGGGCGCTCACGGCCGTCAACGAGGCCATGCACAGCCCGCTGCTCGATACCAGCATCGAGGACGCGCGGGGCGTGCTGCTCAACGTGACCGCGTCGGAGGACGTCACCCTGGTCGAATTGAATTCGGCGGCGCAGGCGGTGGCCGACGTGGTGGCTGACGACGCCAACATCATCTTCGGCTCGGTGATCGACCCGCGCCTGTCTCAGGGCGTGCGCATCACGCTGATCGCCACGGGATGCCGGCCGGCGTCAGCCGCGCAATCGTCGATGCCGAGTCGCCGCGCCCGCCGCCGGATATCGCGAATCGCGCCCGCCAAATCCCCCTTCACGATGGTTCCCACGCCAGCCGAGCGCGACGAGACCAGCGCCGCCGGTCGCTGACGAGCCGGGCGCCTCCAGCCCAACCGGCCACATGAGGCCGCCGCCCATTGATAATGGCGCCGACATGGTTGACGCCAAGAGCTTGGCCCTGTGGCTCGCCGACCGCGAAGGCGGGCGCGTGACCGCGCCGCCCCACGAGCTGGCGCGCCTGGCGCTGCACCTGGGCGTCTCTCTGGAATTCCGCCAGCACCTGAACGCCGCCGGCGCGGAAGCGGCCAGTCATGAAAGCTCGGCGGCGGTGCTGGCCTCGACCGCGATTCGACGGTTGGGGCACGCCGCGACGGACTACCTGGCCCGCCTGGACGCCTCGCAGCGGCTGCACGCCGCCGAGCGCCTGGAGGAATTGCAGGCGCTCGTCGTCGAGGCCCTGATCCAGGGTCACAGCTCCGTGGTGGCCCTCAGCTCAAGTCCCACCAAGCGCGAGCGTCAGCTCACCGAGACCATCGAAGGGCTGGACCGCATCAATGCGGCCATCAACTCGTCGCTCGAGCTGGAAGAGGTGCTGCGGCTCACGGTGGAGTCGGTGGGCGAGGTGCTGGACGCGCCGGAGGTCACGATCTATCTCTACGACCCCACCATCGATCGCCTGATCCTGCGGGGGACGCGTTCATTCAATCCCGAGGCGGTGGGTCAACTCACGCTGAGCATCGGCGAGGGCATCGTGGGCGAGGCCGCCAAGATCGGCCGTCCGGTGCCGGTGCGTGACGTGTGGTCGGACCCGCGCTTCAAATACGTGCCGGGCCTGGGCGAAGAGCGGCTGCGCAGCTTTCTCGCCGTGCCGATCGTGCTGTTCACCGTCAACCGGCTGATCGGCGTGCTCAACGTGACATCCACTAAGTTTCGCGACTTCGCGCGGGAAGAGATTCGGTTCGCGGAGATCACCGCCGGCCACATCGCCATCGCGGTGGAGAACGCGCGCCTGCACGGCGAAACCGACGACGCGCTGCACGGCAAGGTCGAGCAGCTCACGTCGGTGCAAAACCTGGCGCGCACGCTGGCGTCCAACCTGGAACTCCAGTCGGTGCTGGCCCAGATCGCCCGCCAGGCCGCCGAGCTGACGGGGATGGAGAAGGCGGCCATCTGGCGCGTGACGGACGACGAGCTCCGCATCATCACCTCGTTCAATCTGGGCCAGGAGTACGCGCAGCACCGGCTGGCGCTGGGCGAGGGCGCGGTGGGCCGGGCGGTGCACACACGCGCGCCGGTGGTGGTGCCCGATGCCATGAACAGCGACTTGCTGTCGGCGCCGCCCGACCTCGTCAGCCGGGAGGGCTACCGCGCCATGTTCTCGGTGCCGCTCATCACCGGCGATGACGTGCTGGGGGCGGTGAGCCTCTACAGCCAGCAGCCCGGCGAGATCAGCCAGGAGCAGGTGGACCTGGCGTTCACATTCGGCAATCACGCGGCGATCGCCATGGAAAATGCGCGCCTGTTCGAGGAGGCGCGCAGCAGCCTGGCGAGCCAGTCGCTGCTGCTGCAAGAGCTGCACCATCGCGTGAAGAACAACATGCAGACCATCAAGTCGCTCCTGGAAATGCAGGCGCGGCGCGCGCAGACGGACGAGGCGGCCGAGTTGCTCAAGCTCAGCGCCGGGCGCATTGCGGGCATGGCGCAGGTGCACGACCTGCTGTCCCGTCAAAACATCGGGCTGGCGTCGGCGGGCGAGATTATCGAGGCCATGGTGACCCTGATGCGCGCCGATCTGGCGGTCAGCGGCCGGTCGGTGGAAATTCAAGTCGAGGCCGAGCCGGCGCAGATCACGTCGGACAAGGCCTCGGTCTTCGCCCTCGTCGTCAACGAGCTGTTGTGGAATGCGCTCCAGCATGGATTGGAAGGGCGTCCGTCCGGGAAGATCCACGTGACGGCGGAGGTCGATGGCCCGACGCTCATCGTGGCGGTCAAGGACGACGGCCGCGGGTTGCCGCCGGGCTTCAATCTCGAATCCGATCGCGGTCTCGGTTTGTCGATCGTGCGCAACCTGTCGGAGCGCAACCTGGAGGGCGCGGTCGCCATCGCGGCGCGCGACGACGGACCCGGTGCGGTGGCGACGCTGAGGTTCGCGCCTTAGGTCGGCGAGGCTGAGCGTCCGCGGCTATCCGGCGTGCCGGAGATGACCGCGATGACGCCGGCCAGGGCGATGAGGCCGCCGATCAGCGTTGCCGGCCCCGGCACTTCCTGCACCAACCAAATGCCGATGAGCACTCCCGCGGGCACTTCCTGGGCCGCGATGACGTTGGGCACGGTGGCGGGCAGCCGGCGAAGCGCGGCGTTGATGAGGGTGTGTCCAACGGCCAGTGGCCCGATGCCGAGCAGTACGATCCACAGCCACGCCTCCCCGAGGGCGGCGACATCCAGGGTGACCGCGGCGCCGGGAATCGCCGCGAGGGCCGCCCAGCCGTACACGCCGGTCACATAGGTCTCTAACGGATTCGCGCGGCGCAGCCAGCGTCCCGCCAGGACGTAGGCCGCCAGCGTGACGGCTGATCCCAGCGCCGCCAGGTCGCCCAGCAGCGAGACGCCGGCCTCGCCCGGGTCGAATCCGACGAGGATGCCGATTCCCACCACGGCGGCGGCCACGCCGGCTAGTTGGGTGCGCGAGGGAGGCTCGCGCAGCAGCAGCGCCGACCCGGCGGCGACGAATATCGGGGCCGTATATGTGATGGACAGCGCGTGGGCGACGGTCGAGGTCTGCGCGGCCACCGTGAACAGGTAGAAGTGCAGATACAGCGTCACCCCGAGCACGGCGTGTCGCAGGCTGAGGGCCGGCCGCAGCGGGCGGCGCAGCGCCATGGTGATGAGGAGCACCACCGCCACCGCGACCGCCAGGCGGCCGAAGGTCACCACGGCCGGCGACGCGGGGACGGTGAGCCGGGTGACGGCGCCGCTCCACATGAAGAGCGAGGCCGCGGTCACCGACATGGCGATGCCCCGCCAGGCGCTTGCGGTCAGTCGCGAATCTCCTCGTCACGCAGCCATTGGGCCGCCTCCGGCGCGAAGTAGGTCACGACAATCTGCGCGCCCGCCCGGACGATGGCGGTGAGGGCTTCGAGCGCCGCGGCGCGCTCGTCGAGCCAGCCCTGGGCGGCGGCGGCCTTGATGGCGGCGTATTCACCGCTCACGAAGTAGGCGGCCACGGGCACGGTGACACGGTCGCGCACGCGCGCCACGATATCCAGGTTCACCAGCGCGGGCTTGACCATGACGAGGTCTGCGCCTTCGGCCACGTCCAGATCGATCTCGCGCAGGGCCTCGCGCGCGTTCGCGGGGTCGAGCTGGTAGGTGCGGCGGTCACCGAACGCCGGCGCGGAGTCCGCGGCCTCGCGAAACGGTCCGTAGAAGGCGCTGGCGGCCTTGGCCGCATAGGCCAGGATTCCCACGTCGGCGTGACCGGCGACGTCGAGGGCGCTTCGAATGGCCGCCACGCGGCCGTCCATCATGTCGGAAGGCGCCACCAGGTCCGCGCCCGCGTGCGCGTGCGACAGCGCCGTGTCCACGAGGCGTGCCACGGACCGATCGTTGTCAATCGCTCCGTCGACGACGATGCCGCAGTGCCCGTGGTCGGTATAGGCGCAGAGGCAAACGTCGGTGATGACCGTCAGCTCGGGCGCCGCGGCCTTGATGGCGGTCACGGCGCGCTGCACGGCGCCTTCCGGCGACGAGGCCTCGCTGCCCGGCGCATCCTTGCTGGAAGCGCGGCCGAACAGCAGGACGGCGGGGATTCCCAGGTCCGCGACGCGCCGCGCCTCGTCCACGACTCGATCGACCGAGCGCAGGAACTGTCCCGGCATGGCCTCGATGGGATCGACGACGTCGCTGCCTGGGGCGACGAACAGCGGATAGACGAACTGATCGACTGAGAGCCGGGTCTCACACAGCATCCGGCGCAGGGACGCGGTGGCCCGCAGCCGACGCGGGCGCACAACCGGCGGCGCCCACGCGTCGGGTCGAGATTCGTCTGGTCGGCGCCCACCAGCAGCCATCAGGCGGCCCCCGCCGTTTGCACGACTTCGGCGACGGCATCCGCGAGCGCCGCCGCGGAAGACTCCCGCGCCACCGCGTCGGGTGCGCGTCCGGCGCGCCGGCAGGCATCCGCCGTGGTCTCCCCGATTACCGCGATCCGCATCGACGCCGGCGCCTTGCCAAGGCCGCCAAGCGCGATGGCGAAGCTGACGACGCTGGACGGGCTGGCGAAAGCCAGCGCATCGACCTCGCCCTCCTTGATGGCCTGCGCGACGGCCGGCGGCACCCTGGCATTGCGGGTGCGGTAGGCCGCCACCGACCGCGCCTGAAATCCCGCCAGCGCCAGCAGCTCGGTCGCATCGGGCCGCCCGTCCTCGGCTTGCACGACGATGATGGCGGCGCCCGGTTCGGAGCTCGCCATGACCTCCTGGGCCAGATCGTGGCCGGTCCGTCCCGTAGCCTCCAGGTCCACATCGATACCGGCCCGATCGCACGCGGCTCGCGTCGCCGGGCCCACGACCCCGACCTTGACGCCGTCAGGCACGGCGCGAGGCCGCCGCAAGCGCCGGCTGCGCTGCACGAAGTAGCGCACGGCGTTGCGGCTGGTGAAGAGCAGCCAGTCGGCCTGCGCGGGGTCGGCCACCAGACGATCGAGCGCCTGGTAGCTGCGCGGCGGTCCGATTTCGATTGCGGGAACGTGCACGACTTCGAATCCCAACTCATCGAGCCGGTCAATCAAATCGTCGGAGTCGTCCTGCGGTCGCGTCACCACGACGCGTGGCTGCCGGCTCATTCCGAGACGCCTCGCAACGACCGAACCACCGGGCCCACGACGACCACCGCCGGGTTGCGCACGCCAATCTTCTCGGCGGTGTCGGCAATGTCGGCCAACGTGCCGACGGTGATTCGCTCATCGGGCCAGGTGGCCCGCTCGATGACAGCCACCGGCTCGGTGGGCATGCGTCCTTCGTCCATGAGGCGGGCGCTGGTGGTTGCCAGGGTGGCGACGCCCATGAGGATGACGAGGGGGCCGCCCCCCGCCGCAATCGCGGCCCAGTCGACCGGTGCGGCGTCCTTGGCTTCGCCTTCGTGGCCGGTCACCAGCGTCGCGGTGGAGGCCCAGTCGCGATGGGTCAACGGAATGTCGGCTGCGGCGGGCGCCGCGACGGCCGAGGTCACGCCAGGTACGACGTCCCAGGGAATCCCGGCAGCTGCCACCTCCGCGACTTCCTCCGCACCGCGTCCGAACACGAATGGGTCGCCGCCCTTGAGCCGGCAGACCGACCGCCCGGCCCGTGCGTGCTCGATGATCTGCGCGTTGATCCGGGCCTGCGACGGCCCGCGGCCTCCGGGAGCCTTTCCGGCGGATACGCGCATGGCGTCGGGCCTGGCGGACTCGAGCAGTTCCGGGGCAACGAGGCGGTCGAACACCACCACGTCGGCGCTCTCCAAGATTCGCTGGCCGCGCACGGTGATGAGCCCCGGATCGCCGGGGCCGGCGCCCACGAGGTGCACGGTGCCGGGCTGCGCGGTCACGTCACGCCTCGCGCGATGGTCTCGGCTGCCGCTTCGTGGCCCAGCGCCGCCGCCTCGGCGGCGGGACCGCGCCGGTGGGTGCGCACCACGCCGCCGTCCTCGACGTAGACGGCAGTATCCAGGACCAGCTCGCCCCCGTTCACCGTGGCAAGCGCCGCCGCGGGCAACGAGCAGCCGCCCTGAAGGTCGTGCAGGAACGCGCGCTCGGCGGTGGTGGCGGCTCGCGCCGCGGCGTCTTCTATCGCGGCAACCAGCGCGAGCACATCCGGACGGTCGGCCGGCGCCTCCAGGGCCAACGCGGCCTGAGCGGGCGCCGGAAGAAAGTCGGGAGGCTCGAGCACAGCGGAGATCGCTGCGTCCAGACTGGCGCGCTGCAACCCGGCAACGGCCATGATCGTTGCGTGAATGCGTCCCTCCCGCTGAGCGGCTACGCGCGTTCCCACGCTGCCGCGCAGCGGCACGATGTTCAAGTCGGGGCGCAGGCGCAGCGCCTGCGCGCGGCGCCGGGGGCTGCCGGTGCCGAGGGTCGCGCCCGGCGCGAGGTCGGATAGCGAGCGCGCGGGACTGGCCACGAGCGCCTCGCGCGGGTCCCCGCGCGCCGGCACGGCGGCGATCGTGAGTCCGGGCACCGGCTCGGTGGGCAGGTCCTTGTAGCTATGCACCGCGACATCCGCCCGGCCCTCCAGCAGGGCGTCTTGCAGCGCCTTGGTGAACACGCCGCGCTCGCCGAGGTCGGTGATCGGCCGCGTGGGGTCAGCGTCTCCGGTCGTGCGCACGACCACCATCTCGCACTGCAACCGCGGATGGACACGCCGCAGCGCGTCGATAGCCAGGCCGGATTGGGCGCGCGCCAGGGGCGTCCCGCGCGTGGCCACGCGCAGCACCGGGGGCGCCGCGCCACTCACGGCGCTTCGCTAGTCGCGCCGGTAGGCCGCCACCAACTCATGCGCCACCTCGGGGCGGGTGAACTCCACCGGCAGCGCTTGATTCGCCCGCAGCAGGTCCCGCACGGCGGTGCCGCTGAGAAACGTCCGCGTGGAAGGCTCGTGAGGACATGTCTTGGTGGTGGCCATGCCGTTGCACGCGCGGCACCAGAACGCATGCTCGAAGAACAGCGGCGTGATGCCAAGCTCGTGGGGATCGAACTCCGCGAAGATGTGCTGTGCATCGTAGCTGCCGTAGTAGTTGCCGACGCCCGCGTGGTCGCGCCCCACGATGAAGTGGGTGCAGCCGTAGTTGCGGCGCATGAGCGCGTGAAATATCGCCTCACGCGGGCCGGCATAGCGCATTGCCGCCGGCAACACGGCCAGGATGGTGCGATCGCGAGGGTAGTACTTCTCCAGCAGCACGTGATAGCAGCGCATGCGGACGTCCGCGGGCACGTCGTCACCCTTGGTTTCGCCGACGAGCGGGTGGAGCAGCAGCCCGTCCACCGTCTCCAGCGCCGCTTTCTGGATGTATTCGTGCGCGCGGTGGACCGGATTGCGCGTCTGAAACCCGACGACGCTGCGCCAGCCGCGCGCCGAAAACTCGGTCTTCAACTCATCGGGGGTCCGCCGGTAGTCGGGAAACGGACCCGTGGGCCCCTGGGCGGCGTGACGCACCGGACCGCCCAACAGGGTGTCGCCCTGCGCATAGAGCGCCGCGACGCCGGGGTGGGCCTCGTCGGTGGTGCGATAGACCTCTTGGGCCTCGCGCCGCTTGTCGTAGCCGAACTTTTCGCGCACTTCGAGATGTGCCACGACGCGGTCGGACTGATCGAGCAACGCCACGTCGTCGCCTTCGGCAATGGTCTTTGCCGTCTCGTCGTCGACCGCCAACGTGATCGGCATGGACCACGGCGCGCCGTTGGCGAGGTGCATCTCGTCGACCACGCGCGCGTAGTCGGCGCGGGTCATGAAGCCGGTCAGTGGGGCGTAGCCACCGACCCGCAGCATCTCGACGTCACCCAGGTGGCGCTCGCCCAAGCGTAGGGCCGGGGGCGCGGCAACGGCGCTCATCGGGCGGCCCCCGCGACCACGGGCGTGACCCGCCCATTGCCGCCCGCAAGATAGCCATGCCTCTCCAGCGCGGCCAGGATCTTCTCCAGCGACGCTTGCGGCGTTTCGGCGGCGGTGTTCACCACCACCTCCGGGTGCTCCGGCTCCTCGTAGGGGTCCGAGACGCCGGTGAAGTTGGCGATCTCGCCGGCGAGCGCCTTCTCGTAGAGCCCCTTGGGATCGCGCCGCACCAGCTCATCGAGCGGGCACTTCACGTAGACCTCGAAGAAGGCGGCGGTCATGTCGCGCACCTCGCGGCGCACGTCGCGGTACGGCGAGATGGCGGAGACGATCATCGTGCCGCCCAGGCGGGTCCCCATGGCCGATACCCAGCCGATGCGGCGGATGTTGGTGTCGCGATCCTCCTTAGAGAATCCCAATCCCTTGCTGAGGTGCGTTCGGATCACGTCGCCGTCGAGCGCCTCCACGCGGTGGCCGCGAGCCTCAAGCTCAGGCGCCAACAGGTTGGCCAGGGTGGTCTTGCCGGCGCCGGAGAGGCCGGTAAACCAAATGGTGACGCCGTCGTGATTCATGCGGTGCTGGATCCTTTCGTGCTGGAGAAGCGTTGCCCGGTGCGTCAGATCTGCCAGTGCAGACCGCACTCGGTCTTGTCGGAGTCGCGCCAGCGACCGGCCCGAAGGTCCTCGCCATCGCGGGCCGGGGTGGTGCAGACGGTGCAGCCGAGGCTGGGGTAGCCCTGGGCGTGCAGGGCGTTGACGGGTATGTCGTAACGCCGTACGTAGTCCCAGACCATGGCTTCGGTCCAGGACGCCAGCGGCGCCACCTTGACGAGATCATGACGGTCGTTCCAGGCCACCACCGGCGTGTTCGCACGGGTGGGCGACTGATCGCGCCGCAGCCCGGCAATCCAGGCGCCCCGCCTGCCGAGCGCCTCTCGATTGGGCGCCACCCGGCGCATGGCGCAGCAGGCGTTTGGATCGCGCGTCCAAAGCGCGTCGCCGTGGGCGGCGGCTTGCTGCTCCAGGCTCAGAGCCGGCGCGAAGACCGTGGCGGTGAAGGCGTATCGGCGCTCGACCTCGGCGCGCAGCGCGTGGGTCTCGTCGAACAGCAGCCCCGTATCGACGACGTATACGTCGACCTGGTCGAGCAGCGCCAGCCGGGCCAGCATGTCGACGAGCACGATGCCGCTCGGCCCGCCGAACGAGCACGAGACCGCCACGTCGGGACCGAAGCGCTCGACGGTCCAGCGGAGGACGTCCTCAGGCGCCGCCGACTCAAGGCGCCGCGCCGCGGCCTCGATCTCAGCCGAATCGACCGTTGGCTGGGAATCCGGCAGCTCGATGTCTGCCACGGCCTGGGCGGCCAGCGCCATCACTCACCATGCGAAATCCACAGGGGAAGGTAAGTATATAAAGTTGATCGGGTTTATCAAGAATAAGCGGCGATGCTCTTCAGACTCCGACGGTGCTGATTGCTCCACGCCCCACTCACTTCGTGTAGTCCGTCGAATCGGCCACTTCCTGGAAGTCGAACTGATCCAGAAAGTGGCACCACACGGTTCGACTTGCAGCCACCGGGATTCGTCGAGCGCTCGTTGGGCTGCTCCACGCCGCCAGTTCGATGCGCGGCAATCCGGTGAACCGGTTGGCGACGAACTCAATCGCCGGTCGCAAATCGGTGTCTGTCGAGAACACGACGGCAATGTCGTAATCGCGGTCAATCGCCCCTGCCACGACATCGATACTCAACTGCACGTCGATGCCCTTCTCTTGGGCCGGGGCACGCGGGTAATCGAAGGGATATCGGAGCGGCCGGTGGATCACGGTGCAGCCGTCGGCCGTCCAGCGTGCGCACTGTTTCATATGCGCTGCGTAGGACCTTGGGTCCTTCGCCGAATCTGGGCGGCCCGTGTAGACGCGTACCTCGTTCACTTCACGGGCGAAGCCGCGGGAATCGCGTGACGCCAGGAGTCGGCCAAGCACCATCGGATCGAATTGGCCGTCAGTGAAGTGGCGATCGCGCCTGTGCGGAAAGAACGCGGCACGGGCGCAGTTATAGACGTTCTGTCCGTCGACAAAGATCTTGACGCGGTCGGCCATGATTCGCTAGCAGCAAAACCCCGCCAGTTCACCGCCCGAAGGCAGTGGACGGCGGGGAGTATTAACTTGAAGTATCCGCGTCACTGGTTCACAAGTCAACCTGCGCTCGAGCAGGCCGGCTAGGCAGTCGAGCTGCCCCGCTACTCGGCAGCCTCACCTGGGCTAGACCGCGCACTCCCCTTCGCCGCGCTCCAGCACGTAGAGGCGGTCGCGGTCCCAGTCCACGAAGTGCTCCCGGTTCTCGTCGGTGAAGTCGGGCGGCAGCGCAAGGTCCTTGAGCAGTGCGTTGAAATACAGCTTGCCCAGGCGGTCGACGTAGTCGTTGAACGCCTCGTCGTCTTCCTCGCGGTTGTCCTCGTAGTCGAGGATCAGTCGCTCGACGGCCAGCGGCACGCGCTTGGCGGGCAGCCGCGTGCGCAGCAGGGTGCCGAGCTTCATGGGCTCGCCAGCGCGCCGGTTACCGCCGACGAAGACGTGATAGGCCGGCACCTGGCGATCGCCGCTCTTGATGGCCGCGCCGTGGAAGCCGATGTTGCCCACGTGGTGCATGCCGCAGGAGTTGGGGCAGCCGCTCATGTTGACCAGAATCTGGCGCGTGAGCGGATCCTGGATGTTCATCTCCTCGATCTTGCCCTGCACGGCGCGACTGAGGCCCATGGACGAGGTGATGCCCAGCTTGCAGCTGTCGGTGCCGGGGCAGCTCACGACGTCGGTGATCTCGAGCGCGCCGGGGTTGCCGAGGTCCATGGCGTAGAGCTCGCGCCACACGTCGTAGATGCGGTTTTGCGGAATCCAGCGCAGGACGATGTTCTGCCAGGGGGTCGTCCGCGCGCGCCCGGACCCGTAGGTGCGCAGCAGGGTCGCCAGGCCGCGGAACTGCTCTGGCGAGAGGTCGCCGCGGGTGACCTTGACCTCGACGGCGGCGTAGCCCTCTTGAATCTGCGCCTGCACGTTGGAGCGCATGAACCGCTCGAACATGTCGCGGTCGGCCTCGGCAACGGTCGGCACGTGGCCATTCAGCGTCGGCGCCTCGGCAGCCTCGTCGTCCAGGTACACCAGATCGTCCAGCGGGTAGTCGCGCTTGGCCCAGTCGCCCTTCAGCTCCTCTTCGACCATCTCCCGGAAGGCGTCGATGCCCACGCGATGGACCAGGAACTTGATGCGGGCCTTGGCGCGGTTGCGGCGCAGGTCGTCGGAGCGCTCGAAGATGCGCAGCACGGCTTCCGAGATGCGCAGGTATTCCGTCAGCGGCACGAAGTCGTAGAGCACGAAGGCGCGCTTGGCCATGATGGAGAGCCCGCCCCCGGTGACCATCCGAAAGCCGCGCACTTCCTGGCCGTTTTCGTGGCGGACCTGGGAGATGAAGCCCAGGTCGTGGATGTCGGTGACGACGCGGTCGGTCTCGGAGCCGGTGAAGGCCACCTTGAACTTGCGCGGCAGGAGCTGGGTGAGCGGATGGCGCACGAAGTAGCGCACGAAGGCGCCGGCGTAGGGCGTGGCGTCGAAGACCTCGTCGTTGCAGATGCCGCCCCACGGGTCCCCGGTCACGTTGCGCACGGTGTTGCCGCAGGCTTCGCGGCTCGACAGGCCGGCGTCGCCGAGCACGCGGATCGCCATGGCCGCCAGTGGCAGGGGCACGTGGTGGTATTGCACGTTCTCGCGCGTGGTGATGTGGCCTTTCTTGAGCGGGGCGAACCGCTCGGCCACTTCGCCAAAGGCGTCGAGCTGGTCGGCGGAGACGCCGCCAAACGGCAGCTTGACGCGGATCATCTGGACATCGGCCTGGCGCTGCCCGTATACCCCCTGCTTTAGCCGAAAGCCGGTGAAGAGGTCCGGATCGCGCTGCTGGCGCAGGAATGCCGCCGCCTCGGTGTCGAAGTCCTCGAACTCTTCGTCGAGGATGGGAATGACGCGCCCAGGCGTGTCGGTCGAATGCGTGACTGCCATTGCACAAGCCTCCAGGGGCGTCGTGGGCCGCAACTGCCTAGCAGATTCTGCCAGATGGGCCACCCGGCGTGGTTGATTGACCGGGTGCGGGAAGTCTACAGGCCGCAACGCGCCGCGCCAAAGGTGTCCGGCGGCACTGTCCGCCGGCTACGCCGTGGCGTCCGCCGGGTTCGCTGCCTCCATGCGAGCCATCCAGGCTGCTGGGTCCTGCGTTTCAGCCAGGATCGGCAGGTGCTCCGGGCCCTCCCAGAGTCGATTGGCAAAGGCGATGCCGCGGCGCCTGACCACTTCGTCGACGAACGCCTCGCCGATGCGATATTGCTCCAGCTTCATGTCGAGCCCGAGCGCCCGCGTGAGCTGCCGCATCCAGGTGGCCTGCGAGCGTTCGCGGGCCCGCATGCGCCAGGCCAAGTGCGCATATCCCGGAATCAGGCGGGCGCCGGCGGCGTGCATCACGTGGTTGCCGTAGCCCTCCACGACGGTCATCAGGGCCTGAATCTGCTCGATGGCGCGCACCTGCCGCGGCGACAGCGCCAGGCGCAGCCAACCGGATTGGCGCAGACCGCCGCGCTGGAATTCCTGCACCGCCGCGCTCAGCCGCGCGCGCAGCTCACCGTGCTGCCCCAGCGTCACCACGGCTTCTTCCAGGTAGTCCTGGAGCAGGCCGGACATGTATCCGTGCAGCCAGGGCGGATTCCCGGCATGAAACTGAAAGGCGTGCGTGACCTCATGCAGCGTCACCCACAGCCGCAGGTCGTCGACCGGAACGCCCGCACGGGCCGCCACGGCTCGCAGGTTGGCGTCCACGAAGTAGATCGCGGCGGGGCCGGGCTCCGGGTCGAGCAGCGGAATGTCGTATTGACCGAGGACCCGACGGCCCAGGAACCCCAGGAGCACACCCAGTTGGGTGGAGACGCCAGCCTGCGTGGTCACGCCCAGCACCCGCGACCCCACGCCGCCGCCGGCCTGGGCGTGGTCGTAGGCCTCGACGACCGGTCGCAGAATGCGCCGGAAGTTGGTCAGATTGACTCCGATCCAATCCGCGCGCCGCAGCACCTGCACGGAATCCATCGTTGGCGGCATCGGCGCCTGGATGTAGTCACTCACGGCGGCATAGCTGCGGGCGACAAGGTCGGTGTAAACGGCGGTAAGCTCCGGCGCCGACGCCGGCTCACCCTGCGCGTCCGCCAGCCGCAGCGCCAAGCGCCGCGTGAGCGACCAGTTGACCATCGTGGTTTGCTGGCCGCGACCCGCCAGCGCCACGCCGCCCACGGCAGCGGCAAGCGCCGCCACCGCCAGCAATCCCAACCGCCGTCCGGCTGCCATGGTCCTCGTTTACCGTGTGTCTCCGCCTGGCCCGCCAGCGTACGGCACGGACCGGACCCCACTCAGACGGTGGTAGTCACGCCGTCTGGGGGTTGGTTGGGACCTCCGGCTCCGTGTCGCCTGGCTCCATCTGGTCGACTTCGTGACTGCGGGCGCGGTTCCAGGTCATGAGGAAGGCGGGGAGGATGGCGAGGGCGCCGACGACGGCCGCGACCGCGAAGAACGTGACGAACACGTCCATGCCGATGTTGGTGAGGGTTTCTTGGAACTCGGCGACCCGCTGTCGGGAGACCTCGATCGCCTCGCCTTCCTGGGGAATGGGCATGGGGATGCCGGCCACGAGCAGCGAGAAGCGCTGGGATCCCCAGGCCGTGATCGCCGCCAGGCCGAGCGTCATGCCCACCAGTCGCATCGCAGTGACCGCGCCTGCCGCGGCGCCGCGGTCGCCCTGGCCAACAGGCTCGGTGGCGCCCAGGGCGATTGGCGCGATGAGCAGGCCGAAGCCCAGTCCGGCAAGCGCGAGGTGAATCGTGAGCTGGGGGTCGGCCACGCTCAGGTCCCAGGTGGTCATGAATCCGTAGCCGATGGCCACGAGGACCAGGCCGATCACGCTCGGGATGCGGTAGTCGATGCGCTGGCAGGCGAGCCCGCCGATCACGGCCCCGAACGGCATCGCTATCGTCATGCGCATGAGCCGGAGTCCGCCTTCGAGCGGCGAATGGCCGATCAGATAGGTGGTCATGATGGGAATGGTCACCATGCCGATGATCAGCGCCACGCCGACCATCAAATGGGCGACGTTGGCCATCACGACCGTGCGGCTGCGGAACATTGCGTTGGGCAGCAGGGTGACCGCCGCCGTCCGCTGGCGGTAGATGAAGGCGATCAAGGCCACGGCCGTGAGGGCCAGGAGCCCCAGCATTCCCAGGTCCAGCCGATCGATGCGCGAGAGCGCGAGCGTGAGTGACGCCAGGGCCACGGCGATGAAGAATCCGCCCACATAGTCCAGCGAGGATTTGAACCTCGGGCTCGGGCCGAGGAGCAGAAAGAGGGCGATCAGGACGAGCACGCCGAGCGGCACATTCATCCAGAACACCCAGGGCCAGTCAAGGAAGCGCGCGACCAGGCCTCCCCAGAGCGGACCGATGACGCCCCCCGCCTCCGCGGAGCCTCCCACGATGCCCAGCGCGAGACCTCTGCCACCTCGGGGGAACAGGTCACCGACCACCGCGATGGCGATCGGCAGCATGGCGCCGGCGCCCACGGCCTGGAAGACCCTGATGCCGATGAGGAACGGCAGGCTGGGCGAAAGGGCGGCCACCACCGAGCAAATCATGAAGAACACCGTGGCGATGGCGAACATGCGGCGGTGGCCGAAGGCGTCCGACATGCTGCCGATCAGCGGCATGGCGGCCACATAGCCCAGGAGGTAGGCGGTGATGGTCCACGACGCGTAGTCCAGCTCGATTGGCGGGATGCGGAAGTCGAACATGATGTCCGGCAGCACCGTCACCATCACCGTCTGGTCGTCGGCGGCGACGAATACCCCCAGGCAGACAGGGATCAGCGCGATGTAGGGGGAGACGCGGAACACGCTAGGGCCCGGCCGGCTGCCTAAGCCTTCGAACGCCGGCTGAGCGCCCGCTCATGGCCTTCCCTCGGGGCCGTGCTCCGTGGACCACGGGCTCCCTACGGAGCGGTGTCGGGGGCCTCGATCGAGACGGACTCGTCGAACCGCGACAGCTCGACAATCCTCACGACACTCGGGTCGTCGAGGGGGCTGACCTGACCGGCGAACCGAATCTTGGTCAGCTGGAAGCTGTCAGCGTCAATCTCGATGCTCACGTCAACGACGGAGCCCTCCAGGGCGTCGCCGATCAGCGCCGCAAAGGCACTGGCGGGCAGCGTCCCCGAGAGGCTGTAGACATCGCCCTCCGGGCCGTCGAAGGTGGCCGAGATCGATGACATGATCTCGGCGATCCCCTCCTCGGGCCTGAAGAAGGCGACGGGAGAGTTCGCCGCCGGGACCTCTTCCCACACGCCCGTGAGCGGGTTGGTGATGTAGTGCAAGTCACCGATCTTGATGAGCTTGACCTGGATGGGAATGTCGCCAAACAGGCCGGAGAACTCCACGCTCAGCTTGTCGGGGATTTCCAGCTGGCCCTTCACCTCCTCGACCGCCAGTCCGGGCAAGAACTCGCTGGTGCCTACCTCATGGGTCAGAGCGAAATCGAACGTCTTGACGCCGCTCATCACGGCACCCGCGCGCTGGAGGACGTCGGCTTCGGTCAGCGGCGTCGGCGTGGGCGTCGGAGTAGGGGCGGGGGTTGGCGTAGGGGTGGGGGTCGGAGCGGGAGTTGGGGTGGGGGCTGCGGTTGGTTCGGGGGTGGCGGTAGCTGCGGCCGCCTGGGCGGGGGCGGCCTCCGGGGTCGGCGCGGCCTCCGACTCGGATTCGCCGCAGGCGAATGCGGCAACAGCCAAACAGCCGATGAGCAGCAGCGACAGGCCGCCTTGGGCCACGCGCCGGCGCACCCGCGGCCGCCAACTGGAGGAATCCATGCTTCGAGCAGCGAAACTCAACATTGGCGCCTGCCTCCAGGTTTAGCTGTGATGTCAACGGCGCAGCGACCACGAGGGTGCATGCCGGCTCGCGGCCAAGCAGAGCGCACGTGGCGCGTCGTAGCGAATACTACATAAGCCACCACGCTGGCGCTATCCGCGCCGTGCTCCCTCATCCGCTACCTTCGGGCGGCATGCGTCATGACAACCTGCGCACCGTTGGCATCAATCGATGAGTAGCCACGCCCCCACCGCGGCGCGGCTGCGCGTGGCGTTGCTGCCGGAGCTCATCGAGCCCGATCCGACGGGCGTATGCGCGGTGGTGGACGTGATTCGCGCCTCCACCACGCTCGTCGAGCTGGCCGGAGCCGGCGATCCCGAGGTCTGGCTGGCAGCCGATCACGCGGCGGCCCGCGCGGCCGCGCCGCGCCTTGGATCCGGCGTGCTGCTGGGCGGCGAGGCGGGTGGGATTCGGCCCGAAGGCTACGACTTCGGCAACTCGCCGCGGGAAGTGGCCGCCGGCGCCTACGCAGGCCGGCGAGCGATTTTCGTTACGACCAACGGCACCAATGCCCTGCGGCGCTGGTCGGCGGCGCGAAAAACATTCGTGGGCGCGCTGCGCAACCGCGATGCCGTCGCGCGACGCCTCTTGGAAGAAGCGGGAGCGGGCGGATCGATGACGGTGGTGTGCGCCGGCAAGGAGGGGACGCTGGCGCTGGACGATGTCTACACGGCGGGGGCCATCGTGGCGCGCATCCTGGAGCTCCGGCCCGAGGTCGAGCTCGACGAGGAATCGATCGTGGCGCTGCGGGTGACGCAGGCGCAGCCGGACGCAGGGGCGGCGCTGGCGGCGTCGCAGAGCGCGCAGGCGCTGGTCGGCGTGGGGTTGGCGGACGACGTTCCCTATTGCGCCGTGCCGGACGCCTCGTCGGCGGTGCCTGAGTTGGGTGGCGAGGGGCGCTTGCGGCTGTTGGAGGACGGCTGAGGGGATGCTTCTCAGGCACGGGCGGTTTGCGAACCGCCCCTACTCGTGCGCCAACAGGGTCAGCGGGGACTAGATTTCCGTTTCCCGCCTACGCGGGGGCAGGCTTCGCGGGGATGACGGGTGGGGTT
>DAOUHO010000003.1:0-7173 GCA_034428595.1 Chloroflexota bacterium
GCTCCCGGCAGCTCGAGCAGCTGAAGGGGTTCAAGGCGTGGGCTGAGAACCCGACCGACAACATCGAAGACACCGGCGGGGTGAAGAAGATCGACAACATGACGATCCAGCTCACCACCGACGGCGTGCAGGAGCCATTCTGGGCGAGCCCGAACCCCATGCAGCCCATGCCCAAGCACATCTATGAGACGCTGGATCCGGCCACGGCGTTCGACACGATGGCGCTGCAACCGGTGGGCAACGGGCCGTTCAAGTTCGAGCGCTACATTGACCAGCAGTTCGCCGAGCTGAGCCGCAACGATGCTTACCCATACGGTGCGCCGTGGGTGGACCGCTACATCGTGCGCTATGGCGACCCGGACGCGCTCGACGCGGCGACGGAGGCGGGCGAGCTCGACTTCCTGCGCACCAGCAGCGTCGAGGCCTACGCGCGCCTGGCGGGCATGCCGCACATGCAGGCGCAGCCCATGCGGTCGCCGTTCGCGAGCCTGATCTTCCTCAACCACAACATCTTTGCGGAGAAGTGGCCGGACGTGAACGTCTCGCTGATGACCGAGGCGATGGTGATCGGGGCCGATCGCGAGTCGATCGCCAACAACGTGATGGCCGGCACGCTCTTCGTGGACGACTACCACTTCAGCCACATCCGGTTCATGCAGGACGTGCCGATGGACGCCTATCGGCCGCTGCCGTTCAACCCGGAAGCGGCCAAGGCCCTGCTCGAGGAGTCCGGCTGGAACCCCGACGACACGCTCACATGGCTGGGGTGGTTCGCGCCGCGTCCGCAAGACCTCGCGCTGATGGCCAACTGGCTCGACATTGGCCTGAAGGTCGAGTTCGAAAGGGTCGACCGCGCCGTGGTGGTCGAGCACCTGTGGGAGACCGGCGCCAACGAGATGGTCGTGGCCAACCTGGGCGGCTCGCAGGACGTGGGCGATGCGTTCCGGCGGATCGGGTGCGACAACATCTGGCCCAACGGCTACAACTACCACCACACCTGCTTCCCGGAGATCGACGCGCTCTATCAAGCGGCGTTCGACGCGCCAAACAAGGCGGCGCTGAAGGAGGCGTGGATCGAGATCTCCCGCTACCTGCATGGTCGCGGCACCATGATCGCCGGGCAGCTGTGGAAGCACTCGCTGCTCTTCCTCTACCACCGACGCGTCAGCGGACCGTGGTGGATGAACAACTACGCGATTCCGGCGCGCAGGCCCACCCACCGCGTGTGGCTTGACCCGCGCTGGTCCGGTAGGGACTACGTCGGGTAGGCCCTGGCGAGCGCCCCGGCTGACGGGTCGCTCACCAACGCAAGCGGCGGGGGTGAATCACCCCCGCCGCTTCGCGTCGTGCCTACAGGATCGGGTGTCGCTGCAGACGTTCCGTGTTAGTCCTCGACGACCGCCTCCAGCCGGCGAACCAGTGTTGCTCCACTCTCCGCGCCAGCGGTCCGCCCGTAGAACGTGAGATAGCAGATCCCCAGCGGTGCGTGTTCAATCGGAACCCGCCGCTGCCGGTCGCCAACAGACAGATCAGCCGTCTGCTCGGCGACGTTCCAAGAAACCGCCACGGGCACCCACGCATCCGGAGGCACGAGGTCGGCGTCCAGGCTGATGTCAATGGCCCCATTCGCTCGACGATCCCTGGGGTCCCAATAGGTCTCGTCGAGCACCAGGTCCACGCCGGCTGACGCCTCGTCACGCCGCAACTGGAAACTCAAGCTGCCGCGCACGGCGAAGGGGAAGTTGCGCTCGGCCCCCAACAGGCCCTCGCCGTCGCTCTGCAGGCGCAGCGCGTGCTCCTCGTCGAGCAACACCGTCTGCACGGCCGTCGCGCCCGTGAACGACCAGCCCGCCAGACCGTTGTCGAAGTCTTCGCGATCGCTGGTCTCGTCGAGTCGGTCGGGATCGATGTAGACGTACTCGCACCCCGCCCGCTCACCACCCGAATGGTGGCCGTACTGCACCAGGACGTCGCCTTCGGGCAGCTCCGCGAACCGCGGATATCCAACCCGGGCGCCGTCCGGCTCGTGCCCGACGGTCCGGACAATCTCGCGATAGCCGCGCCACGTCGCGCCGTTGTCGTGCGAGACCGCGACGTTGAAGACCTGGCGGCACCAGGACTCGGTGGGATATTCGGTCCACTCGGCCAGCATGTCGGAGGCAAAGGGCGGTCCGATCCCGTTCGTCCACACGAATAGCAAGCGCCCGTCACGCAGCCGCAGGGCCTCGCCGGGCGAGCTGGATCCCTTGAACCGCGAGGGCTCGGGCGGTGACCAGATCCGTCCGTCGTCGGAAAAGGACTCGTAGAAGCACCCAAGCTGCGTGCGAATCAGCATCCACACGCGACCACCATCGAGCTCGGCCACCACCGGTTCCACGGCGCCGGAGTGGCTGTGCTGCCCGCCCGATTCGACGGGCAGGTGGGTGGAGTCGTGCCGCCACGTGCGTCCGCCGTCGTCGGAATAGCACGACTTGGAGACGTATTTGCCCACGGCGCGCTCGACATCGAAATACTCCAGCGGCAGCACGATCCGGCCGTTCGGCAGATGCACCACGTTCATGATCGCCGCGGTGAAGTCCTCCCCGTAGTCAAGGCGCGCCGGCCCCTCCCACGTGGCCCCGCCGTCGCGGGACACGATGTGATACACGTCCGTGCGCTGCTCGTGGAGCTTGGGGTCCTCGCGATCCTCGGGCCACTTCAGAAACCGCATGCCGAACAGGTGAATGCCGCCCTCGCGGTCGACGTAGTTGATGCACCCCTCCCAGCAACCCAGGCCCATGGGAAGCTCCATGATCACCTCGCGGGGCTCCCACGCGATTGGCCGCCCCCGCCCATACTTGACGGTGAGGTATTCGGGAATCCACGGGTCGTCGAAGGCGCCGGACTCGATCGATTGATGCAGTACCTTGCCCCGCGTGGATGCGCTCATGCAGCGGCCATCCGGCAGGACGCTGATCTGTCCAGGCGTTGGGTGACGTTCGGCGAGGATCATAAGTAGGCCCCCAGACCCGACCGGCAATCGGACTTCACACTCTGACTATCGAAAGTCACTGCCTTCACGGGTTCCCTTGCCTTCCTGTAGCTGGGACGCGTTTGCGGGCCGCAACGCCAATGTCGCGACGCTCCAGATTCAGCGGCATAGCCGGTTCCGTCAAGCGCAAAAGCTCGTGCTCGTGACCTCAGGTCATCTGCCGGATGGGACGGCTGCCCGTGGAACATCGGGGAAATGAACAACTTTGTGGTTGAACTCGCTCGCCATGCCCAGGAATAATCCTGGGTCCCGCCCGCCACGCGCCCTTACGCCGGAGTCGATCGCGTGAACTCACCTTCCATGCACGATCCAGACGCCATCGCGATAATTCCGGCCCCGACCGAAGTCAGATCTCTCCCGGGACGATTTCGGCTTGGGCCCTCCACGGCCATCCACCTGGCGGATGCGAGCCTCGAGCCGGTTGCCACCCGAGAAGTTCAGCGGCTTCGCGCATCTACCGGCCTGGAGCTGCCGGTCGTTTCGCACGAGGCGGCGGACATCGTGATTTCATCGGACGCGTCGCTCCCGCCGGAGGGCTACCGTCTCGCGATTAGCCCCGACGGCGTTCGGATTCAGGCCGCCGACGCCGCCGCGGTGTTCTACGCCTTTCAATCGACGCGGCAATTGCTACCGCCCGAGGTGGAGCGCGAAGGCATCCGCCCGAATGTCGATTGGAGCCTTCCCGCCGTTGAAATCCTGGACTACCCGCGCTTTTCCTACCGCGGGATGATGCTGGACGTGAGCCGTCACTTCTTCGACGTCAAGTTTGTGAAGCGCTTCATCGAACTGATGTCACGCTACAAATTCAACCGCTTCCACTGGCATCTGACTGACGACCACGGATGGCGCATCGAGATCGACGCCTATCCACGCCTCACGGAAGTGGGTGCTTGGCGAAGCGAAACGATGCTCGGGAACAACCGCAAGACGTACGGGGGTGACGGCATTCCGCACGGAGGTTTCTACACACAGGACGATATCCGGGAGGTCTTGGACTACGCGGCGGAGCGCTTTGTGACCGTTATTCCGGAGATCGAAATGCCGGGCCATTCCACCGCCGCGCTGGCCGCCTATCCGGAGTACGGCTGTCATGCCGGACCGTACGAAGTACCCACGAGCTGGGGGATAAAGTCCGACGTCTATTCCCCATCGGCTGCCACGTTCAGCTTCCTGGAAGATGTGCTCACTGAAGTTATGCAGCTGTTTCCCAGCGAATACATTCACATCGGCGCGGACGAAGTGCCCAAAGACCAGTGGAAGGCGAGCCGCCTCGCGCAAGAGGTCATCGAGCGCGAGGGGCTTGCCGATGAGAACGAGCTTCAAAGCTGGTTCGTCAGGCGCATCGAAGCCTTTCTTAACGCCCACGGTCGCCGCCTCATCGGCTGGGATGAGATTCTGGAAGGCGGGCTGGCGCCGAATGCAACCGTCATGTCATGGCGCGACATGACCGGTGGCGTTGAGGCGGCAAGGCAAGGGCACGACGTCATCATGACGCCCAAGGACTACGTCTACTTCGACTACTACCAGAGTGATCCCGCCGTCGAGCCGCTGGCTGGCCGCGTCGGCTATACGATTCCGCTGGAAACCGTGTATGCGTTCGAACCGGTCCCGGACGAGCTGACGGAGCGGGAAGCCCGGCACATCCTCGGCGCACAGGGCAACGTCTGGACGGAATTCATCAGGACTCCCGAACACGTGGAATACATGTCGTATCCGAGGGCATTGGCCTTGTCGGAGGTCGCCTGGTCGCCGAAGGCCAGGCGGAGCCTCGATGGCTTCTACCGGCGGCTGAGAGCAAACATCGAGCATCTGGATGCGCTCGGCGTGAACTACAGGGCGCTCGACTAGGGCCAGGTGACCGCGACCGCTAGGACCTAGTCTCGCCCGCCCGCGCGTATCCGCACCCGCGGATCGCGAATGAGTCGATCAACGGTGCGTTGCGCGAAGCACTGGCAGCGGTGCAAGGATTCGTTCAAAGCCTGTCGACAGCGGCCGGCGATTCAGGCGAATTGGACACCAGAGCCGTCGGGCAATCGGCTCCTCGGGCAGGACTCGAACCTGCAACCCTGCGGTTAACAGCCGCACGCTCTACCATTGAGCTACCGAGGAATGCGGTGCGGTGGGCGTTCACACGAACATGGCGCCCATGAAGGGCGCCAGGATCGCTGTGGGCCAGCGAGGTTTAGCCCTAGGCGGCCTCTTCGGCTTCGCCTCCGCCAATCATCTTCCGAACAGCCCGGAATGCCACCGCGATCACCCCGATGATCGCCGTGAGAATACCGATGCGTTTGATCATCTGAAAGCACCTTCGCCCTTGTCCGCTGCATTCGACTATAGCAAAGGCCAGCGGCGATTTGACCTTGCCTACCCGGCAAAACGTGACGATGCCATCAGGTCGCGAGCGGCAGGTTCGGACGGACTTGGCGCGCCCTCCGCGCTAGCCCTTGATCACGCCCACGGGCCGCAGTCGGGCCACATTGCGGGAGATTCCCGCGCCATGGGTGATCGCGGTCACATCGGCCACATTCTTGTAGGCGTCGGGGGCTTCTTCGCTGAGCAAGCGGGGGTTGCGCGCGCGAACGCCCACGCCCATGGCGCCCAGGCGCTCGACCATGTTCACCCCCCGTAGCTGCCGGCGCGCCGCGGAGCGGCTGAGGGCGCGCCCGGCGCCGTGACAGGTGGAGCCAAATGACTGCTCCATGGCGCCCGCCGTGCCGACGGCCACGTAGGATGCTCGCCCCATGTCGCCCGGGATGAACACGGGTTGCCCAACGTCCTGGTATTTGGGCGGAAGATCCGCGTGTCCTGGCGGGAAGGCTCGCGTGGCGCCTTTGCGGTGCACGCACACGCGACGCGACTCACCGTCGACGACGTGCTCCTCGATTTTGGCGATGTTGTGCGCCACGTCGTACACCACGTCCATGCCGAGCGAACGCGCCGACCGGCCAAACACGCCCGAGAGCGCCTCGCGCGTCCAGTGCGTGATCGCCTGTCGATTCGCCCAGGCAAAGTTCGCGCCACATGCCATGGCGGCCAAATAGGCCTGCCCTTCCGGCGAGCGCAGGGGGGCGCACGCCAGCTGGCGATCGGGCAACTTGATGGCTCGACTCGACGGCGCCTGGGCGAATGTCTGCAGGTAGTCCTGGCAAATCTGGTGACCGCAGCCGCGGGAACCGGTGTGCAGGAAGACCACGATGGTTCCCGGCTGCTCGATCCCAAGCGCCGCCGCGGCGGATGGATCGAACACCTCATCGACGACCTGCAACTCCAGGAAGTGATTCCCCGAGCCCAAGGTGCCGAGCTGGCCGGCGCCGCGCTCCTTGGCCCGCGCCGACACCGCCTTGGGATCCGCCGCGGCAAGGGCGCCGCCCTCTTCGGCCACCTCAAGGTCCTCGGGCCAGCCGAGCCCCTGGTCGACGGCCCACGCTGCGCCGCGGCGCAGCACCCTATCCATATTCTTGTGCGTCAGGCGGATGCGGCCCTTGGTTCCCATGCCGGCAGGCACGGCGCGGAACAGCGCATCCAACGCTTCATTGAGCCTGGGACGGAGCTCACCCTCGGTGAGGTTGGTGCGAATGAGTCGCACGCCGCAGTTGATGTCAAAACCGATGCCGCCCGGCGATATCACTCCGTTGCGCACGTCCGTCGCCGCCACGCCGCCGACGGGAAACCCGTAGCCCCAATGCACGTCCGGCATGGCCAGCGCGTGCCCGACGATTCCGGGCAAGAACGTGACGTTGGCCAGCTGCTCCAACGGCTTGTCGGACAGGACGGTGGGAAGCATGGCGTCGGACGAGTAGATGACGCCCGGCACTCGCATCCCGGACTTGTAGCTGGTCGGAATCTGCCAGCGGAACCGGTCAAGGCGCTCGAGCTGCGACGCGTCGGGCCCCGATGCCGGCGGCTGCGCCCGCCGCCCGCGCGGGCGCTTCTTGCGGCGTGACGCGCTCACGGCGACCTCATGCTAGACGTCCAATATCACACGGATGTGCACGGCGTCCGACTCGCACTGCACGGCCAGCTCGTGGTAGCTCACAGCTTTCACGCCCACGCCAAGGACGTGACGCTCTGCGTCAAACGTCTCGCCACGGGCAGTGGCGGAGAGCTGGCCGTCGGCGTCGATTGAAACCGCGAAACTCGCC
>DAOUHO010000004.1:0-24109 GCA_034428595.1 Chloroflexota bacterium
GAGCCGCGCCATGAATCGATCGGTGCTCAGCGTGTTGTTCGGAAGGCTCGGCCCCGCCGAAGGAGGCCCGGGCGAGGAGATCTACGAGGGGCGAATCAAGCGGACAAGCCCCGAGGAGACCGCCCTGCTGTTGGGCGACGCCCGCAGCGTCTTGATCGTGCCCGGCTATGGCATGGCGGTAGCCCAGGCGCAGCACGCGGTGCGGGACCTATCGGCGGAGCTCGAGCGGCGCGGCGTGGACGTGAAATACGCCATTCACCCGGTCGCGGGCCGCATGCCCGGACACATGAACGTGCTGCTCGCCGAAGCCGACGTGCCCTACGAGCAGCTCTTCGACTTGGAGCAACTGGCCGGCACCTTTGCGCAGACGGACGTGGCGCTGGTGATTGGCGCCAACGACGTCGTCAATCCGCTGGCGCGTGAAGACCCCACCAGCCCGATTTACGGCATGCCGATTCTCGATGTCGACAAGGCCCGCACCGTGGTGGTCATCAAGCGGAGCCTGAGTCCCGGATTCGCGGGAATTCCGAACTCCCTTTTCGCGGCGCCCAACACGGCCATGCTCTTCGGTGACGGCGAGGACGTGTTGCGAGAGTTGATCGGCGAGCTGAAGGCGTCCGGCTAGCGAAATCTAGGCCGGCGCGGTCGCAACGCCCCACAGGCGCGCCGTGCCGTCGAATGCGGCGCTGGCCACCAGGTCGCCGGCCGCGCTGAACTCAACGTTCACGATGGGGGCGCCGTGCCCCTCCTGGACGTGCAGCGGCTCACCCGACGCCGTGTCCCACCAGCGCAGCGTGCCGCTGCGATGTCCGGAAACCAACAGCGCGGCGATGGGACTGAACGCCACGGCCAACGTGCCGGATTCCGGGCTCTCGAGGCGCCGGATTGACGCGCCCTCAACGGCATCCCACAGGATGACGGCGCCATCATCGAGCGCTCCGGCAATCGGTCCGCCGTTGTCGTGGATCGCAACCGCCCGCACGGGCACGCCGTCGGACGGCAACTGCACCGGCGTCAGGCTGGGCAGATCCCAAAGATTGACAAGACCATCGATGTCGGAGCTGACCAGCCGATCCCCCGTGGGACCGAATTGCAGCTGATCCACCAGCGTTGTGTGCGCGGACAGCGAGGTCACCAGGCTCCAGGTCGCGGTGTGCCAAATCCGGACGATGCCATCGCTCCAGCCGGTTGCCAGCAGTCCGCCGTCCGGGCTGAACGCGGCGGCGCCAATGGTTGCCTGCGGCAGCGCCTCCGGCGCAAAGCTGTCGTCAGCGGCGGCGCTGGAGATGTCCCACAAGCGTAGCGGCGGACCGTCCGCCGCGCCGCCGCTGACGAGCCTCGACCCGTCCGGACTGAATGCCAGCGCGTGCGCCAATCCGGTGTGGTAGTCAATGGACCCGGCGGTGGACCCGCTCGGAAGCCCCACCAGCTCAATGGTTCCGACAGGATGCGATGCCGCCAAGAGCGTGGCGTCGCCTCGCAACGCGACGCGAGTGGCGTCGCCATAGGCGCCGAGCCGATGCCGCAGCCGTCCGTCAGGCAGGCTCCACAGCGCAACGGCCAAATGCCTCACCGCACACGCCAGGGATGCGCCGTCGGCGGTGACCGCCAGCGACCCGCGACTCACGGCGCCGGCCCGGTCCTGCAGATCCTGGAGCACCGCGCCCGTGACCGCGTCCCAAATGAGGACTCGCTCCGTGCCGTCCGCGGCCGCGATCCACGTTCCATCCGGGCCAAAGACCACGTCGTCCGCATCGAACCGGAGTCCGCTCAACGTGGCTTGGCGCGTCTGGCTCGCCAGATCCCAAATGCCGACCGACCCGCCGGCCTCGGCGGCGCCCAAGAGGGTGCCTGCCGAATTGAACGCAAGCGCGCGAATCGGCCGTGCGGCGTCGCCAAAAGACCCCTCAACCGTGCCTTGCCGCACGTCCCATATCGCGATGTTTCCATCGTCGCCGCCGGCCGCCAGCAACGGCCGCATGGGATGGAACGCCACGGCGCGCGCGGCCGCCGCCTCCGGCGCCAGTTGCTGAACGCCGGCGCCATCGCCTCCCCGCCACACGCCGACCGACCCCGCGGCCTCGGTGGCGGCCACGGCAGCGCCGGCGTCGTCGATCGCCAGACTGGTGACCTCGGAGTCGAGCTGAGAGGACCACCGACGCATGCCGGTGGAGGCGTCCCAGGCACTGAGCGTGCCGTCGGCGTGGCCGCTGATCAGGGCCCCACCGCGTGCGGCCAACGCCGTGACCGCGGAACCGGGCGCATCGTCGGCGTCGGTCGACCAGCGCCGACGTTCGCGGCCCGTCTCGCCGTCGAAGACGCTGATCAGGCCAATGCTGGAGCCAACGGCAATCTCCCCGTCCGGCAGCGCCGCCAACGCCTGGGCCTTGCCCAGGCCGACGCGGTGGAGCAGGGCCAGGCGGGCCAGATTGTCGGCGCGAATCGGGTCGAGGACGCTGGGAAGAGCCTGACTGCCACGATCGAACGGGAACGGGCCAGCGGCATCCGCCACCGTCACTCCGGCCGGAGCGGGCGTGGGCGTCGGCTCCGGCGTCGCTTGTGGTGTGGCCGTGGGCGAGACGGTCGGCGTCGCGGGCGGCTCCGCCGGAATCTGCGGAACCACCTCACGGATGATGGTTCGCGTGACGGGGACCTCGCGCACCACGTCGCGCGTCACGACGCGATCCACCGTGACCACCTTGACCACTTCCTGCGGCAGCAGGCGCTCCACCTGCACCACCGGCTGCCGACGAGCCGCCAACGCGCTGATCGCCGCGGCTCCAGCCGCAACGGCCGCCCCGCCCAGAGCCGTTGCCGATACCGCGAGGAGCAGCTGGCGGCGCGAAACCGCGCCTCCGGACGCCTCCCGCCGTCGGCGCGGCCCCGCGCGAAATCGGTCGCTTGCGGGGGCCGGGGCCGCTCTACGGAGCTCACGCTCCGTGGCCTGAATGTCCTCGATCCGTGCGCGCACCTCGTCAGCCGACGGCGGCCGGGCATCCGGGTCCTTGGCCAATAGGCGGAGCATCAGCTGCTCGACAACCGGCGGCACATCGTCGCGATGCGACGCCAGCGGCGGCACGGACGCCCGCCGATGCAGATCGAGCACCGCCAGCGGCGTGTCGGCCCGGAACGGCGGCACGCCGGCCAGCAATTCGAACAACACGGTGCCCAGCGAGTACAGGTCGGCCTGGGCCGTGGCGCGGCGTCCGGCGGCGCGCTCGGGCGCGATGTACGCCGTCGCGCCCGACGGGTCGAGCTCATGCTGCGGGGCGGTTCCGGCGTCGAGGATCTTGACCCGGCCGTGCTGGAGCTTGAGGTTCTCGGGCGTCAGATTGCGATGAGAAAGCCCCAGCGCATGCATCGCCGCCAGGCCAGCCGCAATCGACTTTGTGATGTCAAGCACTTCGGTCACGCCGACCCGGCCACGAGCTTCGAGGTATTGCCGCAGCGTCAGACCGCCGACCAGCTCCATGACGACGCACCAGCGCCCGTCGACTTCCTCGGCACGGTGGACCTGCGCCACGCAGGGATGCTCAATACGCCGGGCAAGGTCGACCTCGCGCACGAGCTGCGCCATCAGTTCACGACGCTGTGCCAGGTGCTCGTGGAAGATGAGCACAGCCACGTCGCCGCTTCCATCGGAACGCGCGGCGCGGAATACCGTGCCGCGTGGACCGGCGCCAATGCTCACGCCGCGCTCGAGGTCGTCGATCGGCGGCCAGGCGTCAATCACGCCGATTCCAAGCGTGTCGGACTATAGAGAGCCACAGGTTCCGATTGTAATGGCGGCGTCACCGGCCGCCACGAACTTCGCCGGGCTAGGAAAGCCGCCGGTACTGCGTGATGGCCAGCGTCGAGAACAGCGCCACCAGGCCGACGGTCCACGCGGCGGCTTGCCACAGCGACGGCATGATCTCGCCGCCTTGCGACAGCCCGCGCAACAGATCGACCGTCACCGTGATCGGATTCACGCTCGCAAACGCTTCGAGCCACCCGGGCATTGTCTCCACCGGCACAAACATCGAGCTCATGAACGTGAGCGGAAAGATCCACACAAATCCCGCCACCTGCGCCGTCTCGGTCTCGCGCACGGACACGCCGATCGTCGCGGAAACCCACGAAAAGGCCTGGGCGAAGATGATGAGCACGATTGGAACGGCAATGATGGCCGCCGGGCTCGCGTTGAAGCGAAAGCCGATGGCGTAGCCCACGCCGATCATGAGCAGCACCACGAAGACGTTGCGCACGGTATCGGCGAGGATTCGCCCCGCCATCACCGCGGACCGCGCCATGGGCAGCGATCGATAGCGGTCGACCATGCCGGACGAGAGGTCCTCGGCCAGGCCAACACCCGTCTGGACGGCGCCGAACACCACGGTCTGCACCAGGATTCCCGGCAGCAGGAAGTCGATGTAGTTAACCGGTCCAACGTCGATCGCGCCACCGAAGACATACGTAAACAGCAGGACGAACATGACCGGGTTGATGGTGGAAAACACCAGCAGCTCGGGCGACCGCACATAGCGAATGAGATTGCGGCGGGCCATGGCCAGCGAGTCCGATAGGGCCCAGCGCGCCTCGATGCGCAGCGCCGTGAGGGTGTCATTCACGGTGAGAGCGTCCTTTCACGGCGGACGACCTAATCCGCGCGATCCGCCCCGGCGGTGTGGCCGGTGAGGGCGAGGAATACGTCGTCGAGCGAGGGTCGGCGAACGCCGATGTCGGCAATCGTCACGCCGGCCGCATCCAGGTCGCGGATGATGGCGGCCAGCTTCGCCGCCCCGCCCGCGACCGGCATGGCGATGGTGAAGCCATCGTCGCCAATCCGCGGTTCGCCGCTGCCATGTGGCGCGATCACGCCGAGCGCCACAGCGGCCTGGGCGGGGTCGTCAACCGCGACGCTCAGGACGTCGCCGTGCGTGCGTTGCTTGAGCTCCTGCGCCGTGCCCTCGGCGATCACGCGCCCCAGATCCACGACCGTGATTCGATCGGCCAACTCGTCGGCCTCCTCGAGATACTGCGTGGTCAGCAGCACCGTCGTGCCGTCCGACACGAGCTGCCGGATCACCGCCCACATCTCGCGGCGGGCGCGGGGATCGAGCCCCGTCGTCGGCTCGTCGAGCAGCAGCACCTCAGGGTCCGCCACCAGGCTCGCCGCCAGATCGAGCCGCCGCCGCATGCCGCCGGAATAGGTCTTGGAGCGACGGTCGGCCGCTTCGGTTAAATCGAAGCGTTCGAGCAATTCGGCGGCTCGCCGCTCAGTCGTCGAGCGATCCAGGTGGTAGAGGCGCCCGACGAGCTCCAGGTTCTCGCGGCCCGTCAGGTACTCGTCGACCGCCGCGCTCTGGCCCGCCAACCCGATCCTCGATCGGAGCTGCGTGGCCTCGCGCTCAACGTCGAAACCGGCCACCCAGGCGCGCCCGCTGTCTGGCGGCAGCAGCGTGGTGAGGATTCGCACCAGCGTGGTCTTGCCGGCGCCGTTGGGCCCCAACAGACCATGAATGGTGCCCGCCGCAACTTCGAGGCTGACGTCGTCGAGGGCCTGGACCTTGCCGTAAGCCTTCGACATGTTGCGGACCACGATGGCGTTCGGCCGGGCGCCGGCCACCTTTTGCTGCTCCGGCGCTTCGCGCACCTGGACCAAGTCCCACCCTCCTGGATAGGGTCGCCCGCGTCGTCACATGCCGCGCGGGCGTTCCCCATCTAGGTATAGCCGGGCAAGAACCCGGCACCAAGTGCTCTTTTGCGCCGCGGCCCCTATCCGTCGGTGACGCGGAAGTTGACCTGGTGCCAGCCTTCGGCGCCGTTCGGCGCCGGGTTCTTGGGCCCCTTGGCCTGCAGCACGCCGTCGGAGTCGGTGGCGCGCACCCGGACAAAGTGCGAGCCCGGCGTGACCTCGAATTCGCTCACCCACTGCACCCAGGTGTGCTTGCTGATCGGCGAGGCGAGCTTCGCTTCCTTCCACTCACCGCCGCCGTCAAGCTGCACTTCGACCTTGCTGATACCTCGGTTCTGCGCCCACGCCACGCCCGCAATTGGCTGCAAGCCCGGCGCGGTGTCGAACGAGAACGGCTTCGGCACGTCGATGCGGGACTGCGTCTTGATGGGCCCTTCCTTGGACCAGCCGCGCGGGATCCAGTAGCCGTCGAAGTCTTCCCAGGTCGTGAGCTCGATCTCCTGCAGCCACTTCGTCGCGGAGACGTAGCCGTAGAGGCCCGAGACGACCAAGCGCGCGGGGAATCCGTGCTTGAACGGCAGCGGTTCGCCATTCATGCCGACGGCGACCAGAACCGGCCGTCCGTCGAACGCCACCTCGCGCGGGAATCCAGCCGTGAACCCGTCCACCGACCGGCCCACGATCTGGGTGGCCTCATCCTTGATGCCGGCGCGATTGAGCACGTCGGCCAGCGGTATGCCCTGCCACTTGGCGTTGCCGATCAGACGGCCGCCAACCTCGTTGGATACGCAGCAGAGCGTGACGTAGTCCTCGTCCGTAGCCAGGTCGAGCAGCTCGCGATAGGTGAGGGAGTAGGGGCTGTCCACCAAGCCCGTGATCTTGAGCTCCCAATTCTCAACATCGACGCGCGGAATCGAGAACGCGGTGTCGATACGGTAGAAGTCTCGGTTTGGCGTGACGACCGGCGAGATGCCTCGCACGTCCACCATCGTCTCCGGCGGCAGCGATCCGGTGGCCGCCTCGACCTCGAGTGGCGTGGGCGTATCGGTGGCGGCGATGGTCGCTTCGGGTGAAGCAGTGGCCGCCGGCGCCTCGGTCGCAGCCGGCGTGGCCGTTTCCGCGGCGCTCGCCGTTGCCACGGGAGCTGGGGTTGTCAGCGGGGCCTGGGTGGCGTCCGGCGCGGCCGTTGCCACTGACGCCGGTGTTGGCGCGGGCGTCTCGGCGGTGGCGGCCGTCGCCGCTGGAGAAGGAGCGGCCGCGGCCGCTCGGCTGCGCACGGGCGGCAGCACAATGTCATCGCGGCTGGCCACGGCAACCTTGGCGCCTTCAATCAGATTGCGCCCGAGAACCCCGGTAACCACCGCGGCCAACGCAACCACCGCGCCGCTGCCAAGAAAGACCCGGCGCTGCCGCTGGAACTGAAGGTCCGCCGCCTGATCGCCGGCCATGGCCCCCACCGGGTTCGCGCGGGTAAACCACATGAGCGCCACGATGGCCAGCCCCACGGAGATTGCAGCCGCGGCAACCCCATGGGCCGGCGTTGACTGCGCGTCCACGGCGTTCGCCACACCCGTAAGTATTCCGAATGCCGCGAAGCCTGCCACGGCAATCGGCCGGGACCGAAGGGCCACAACCCCAAGGATGGACCCAAAGATCGCACTGAGCACGACCAGGAAAATGACCAACGCCAGCTTGTCGCTGGTGCCGAACACGCTGATGGCGAACTCCTCCATCGCGCGCGGGCTCAGGTCGACGATCCGTCCGCTCATCGAAACGAGGAGCGACGGCAAGCCGCCGAAGATCCCGGCGTAGAGCTCGCTCACGCCCACGGCCAGCAACGCGGCCAGCAGCCCCGCCAGGCCGCCGCGCCCCCAATAGCTCAACATGCGGGAAAACCTCCCGGCGCCCTCGTCAGCCATTCCTGTCTCCTATGCAACAAGCTCTCTCGACCATTGATACGTGTATCGGGCCGGGACGGTTGCCGAATCTGCGAAAGACTTGCGTTGTCCCGCACGTAGGGACCATTGGCGTCATCCTCGCTCCGCAGCCGCACCGACGCGACCATGTCCCATTCTAAGGCCCGCAAGGCCGTTTCCAGCGAGCGCGGTGCTTTATCTCACGGTGGCTGCGGCGTGTCCCGCCCCGCGCTTCAGGCGGCCGCGGCAGCGGCAGACGCTGGCCGGCGGGTGAGCGCGCGCGTTGACACCGCCAAGCGCGTTTGGCACGGTCGCAGCCCGCGGCCAGAAAAAGATCGGGGATTCCTGTGTGGACGGCTGAGATCAACTACGCGGCCATGATCGTGGCAGCGCTCGTGCCAATTGCGGTCGGCTTCAACTGGTATTCGACGAAATTGTTTGGCACGGCATGGATGCGCCTGATCGGCAAGACCCAGGAGCAGATCGCGGCCGAGGGCAACATGGTGCGGGCGCTGGTGGTGAGCAACGTCGGCGCTGTCGTGACCTCATATCTGCTCGCGCAGATCGTGGCCTTCACCGGCGCGGAAGGCTTCGGCGAGGGCTTTGTGATCGGCATCTGGGGTGCGATTGGACTTGTGGCCACGGCCTTTGCCTCGTCCTACGTCTACGAGAACCGGCCCCCATCGCTCTACCTGATCAACGTGGGCTACCACGTGGTGACGCTGCCAATCATGGCCGGAATCCTGAGCGTTTGGAGCTAGGCTGCGCGAGTCACCCTCACCCGATCTCATCACGAGACGCTTGCATGGATTTGTAGGGGCGTCCCTTGTGGGCGCCCGCTCCGCCGGTGAACAGGGCTGCCCCAACAGTGTTTGACGGTTACGCCATGGCCCCATCAAGCCAGGAACATCCGGCGCGAAGTTGCCAGCCAGCGATACCAACGATGCCCTATCCAAACCCACCGACGCCGCCATGCCCGGTGCTTAGGTGAGCTCCGGCCGCGTCGCCGCGCGCGTCCTGATCACGGGCGGCGGTGGGCAGCTGGCGAGCTATCTGGCTCAACAGCTCCCGGCCGAATCGACGGTCGCTCTCACGCGCGCCGAGCTCGACGTCACCGACGCCGCGGCGGTTGACCGCGCGTTCGGGGAACATGCGCCGAGGGTCGTCATCAACACCGCCGCCTTCAACCATGTGGACATGGGCGAGACGGAGTTCGCTCGTGCGTTCCGCGTCAACGCCGAGGGCCCGTTGACGCTGGCTCGGGCCTGCGCCTCGACCGGCGCCACGCTGGTCCACGTGAGCACCGACTACGTGTTCGGCGGCCAGGCGGCCCGGGAGCCGCTTGCCGAGGACGACCTGCCGGCGCCCCTGAGCGTTTACGGCGCGTCCAAGCTGGCCGGTGAGCACCTGGTTCGCGGCACGGGCGTCCGTCACCTGATCGTGCGCACCTGCGGCTTATATGGCTCACGCGGCTCGGCGGTCAAGGGCGGAAACTTCGTCCGCACGATGCTGCGGCTGGCGCAAGAAGGCCGCGACCTCCGCGTCGTCAACGATCAGCACTGCACCCCGTCATATGCGCGGGACGTCGCGGAGGGGATCGTCGACCTGATCCAGGCCGACGCCCGGGGCACCCTTCACGTGGTCAACGACGGCGCCTGCACTTGGTTCGAGTTCGCCCGGGAGATCTTCGCCGCCGCCGGCCTGGAACCCTCGCTGACACCGGTCACAACGGCCGAATACCCCACGCCGGCCAGGCGTCCGCCTTACTCCGTGCTGGCCACCGAGCGCATGGTTGCCGCGCGCGGGCGTCCGCTGCGGGACTGGCGCGCGGCCGTCCGCGCCTACCTGGCGGAGTTGGGGGAGCTGGCCGGCGCCGGCGGTTAGCCCTTGGCCCGCCTTCGCGCCACGTAGTGCGGGCTGTCGTCGTCCAGCAGCGCCGCAGCTTCCATGATGGTCTCCGAGAGCGTCGGGTGCGGATGGACGCTCAGGGCCAGGTCGTCCGCCGTGGCGCCCATCTCGATGGCGTGGACGCACTCGCCGATCAGGTCGCCGGCGCCCCGTCCGACGATGCCGGCGCCGAGCACCAGGCGCGTGCGCGGCTCGACGATGAGCTGCGTCAGCCCCTCGCTGCCGCCGAGCATGGCCGCGCGTCCCGAGGCCATCCACGGGAAGCGGCTTACCTCTACCTCCAGGCCGCGCGTGACGGCCTCGTCTTCGGTGAGACCACACCAGGCGATCTCCGGATCGGTGAAGACCACGGCCGGAATGGCCTGCGCGTCGAAAGCCGAAGCCTTGCCCGCGATCGCCTCCGCGGCCACGTGACCCTCGTGCGTCGCCTTGTGGGCCAGCATCGGCTCGCCCGCCACGTCGCCCACGGCAAAGATCGTCGGCTCGGCCGTCCGTTGCTGCGCATCGGTCTGGATGAATCCCTTGGCGTCGACCTGGACGGCCGTGTGCTCCAGGCCCAGGTCGCCGCTGTTGGGCGTCCGTCCCACCGCCACCAGCACACGATTGAACACACGCTGCGACTGCCCTACCGACGGCCCGCTGAGCTCCACCTCGACCCGATTCGCCGTCGGTCGCAACGCTGCAACTCGCGTGTCCAGCAAGACCTCGTGCAGCACGGCGTCCATGTGAGCCGCCAGCGGCTTCACCAATGCCCGGTCGACTCCCGGCAATAGCCCCGGCGTCATCTCGACCAGCGTCACCTGGGACCCGAGCGCCGCATAAACCGATCCCAGCTCGAGTCCGATGTAGCCGCCGCCGACCACTAACAGCGTGGCCGGCGCCTCGTCGACGGCCAGCGCGGCGGTCGAGTCCATGACGAGCGGCGAGTCGCTGCGAAGGCCCTCGGGCGCGGCAGGCGACGAGCCCGTGGCGACGATGGCCGCGTTGAACTCGATCACCTGCGGCTGCTCCCCCAGCACTTCGAGCGAGTGGGCGTCGCGGAATCGGGCGCGCCCTTGCAGGTGTCTCACGCGTCGTCCTCGCGCAAGGCTGGCGAGGCCGCGCGTCTGCTTGACCACCACCTCGTCCTTCCACGCGCGCAGGCGGTCCAGGTCCACGCGCGGCGCGCCGAATCTCAGCCCCATGGCATCCGCGTCGTTCGCCGCCCGCATCACCTCCGCCGCGTGCAGCAGCGCCTTGGACGGAATGCAGCCTCGATAGAGGCAAACCCCGCCCGGACTCACTTCCGGGTCGATCAGCGTCACGCCAAAGCCCAGCTTGGCCGCGCGGAATGCCGCGGGATAGCCCCCGGGTCCGGCGCCAATCACCACGACGTGCCGCCGACCGTCGGAGCCTGTCACGGCGCCCTAAGACTCCATCGCCAGCATCGTCGGCCGCTGGAGCGCATCGACAATCCAGGACAGAAATCGCGCGCCGTCGGCGCCGTCAAGCGCCCGATGATCGAAGGACAGCGAGAGCGGCAGCATGAGACGAGCTTGCATGGCGTCATTGTGGAGCGTCGAGCGTGGGACGGCGCGGCCGACGCCCAGGATGCCCACTTCGGGCGGGTTCACGATTGGGGTGAAGAATCCGGTCCCCAGCCCGCCGAGGTTGCTGATGGTGAACGTCGCCCCCTGCATCTCGTCGGGCGTCAGCTTGCCGGCGCGGGCTCGCTCGGCAATGTCGGTCAGCTCAGCCGCGATCTCAATCACGCCCTTCGTATCCACGTCGCGGACCACCGGTACGAGCAGCCCGCGCTCCGTATCGGCCGCCACGCCCAGGTGGTAGTAGCCCTTCCGCACGATCTCGCCGACGGCAAGATCCAGGCTGGCGTTGAGGTTTGGGTGGGCCTTCAGCGCCGCCGCCACCACCGGCAGGATGAAGGCCGTGATCGTGAGCTTGGCGCCCTGGGCTTGCGCGCGCTCCTTGTACTCGGCGCGCAGGGCCTCAACGTCGGTCACGTCGGCCTCGTGGAACAGCGTGACGTGGGGAATGGTGGTCCACGACCGCGCCAGATTGTCGGCGAGCGTCCGCCGCAGGCGGCTCAGCCGCACGCGCTTGATGGGTCCCCATTGGGCAAAGTCGGGCAGCGGGGGCGCGACGTCCGGCGCGGGCGCCGAGGGGCGGCGACGCGCGTGCGCCTTGACATCATCCATCGAGATCCGACCCGCCGGGCCTGAGCCCTCGACCTGGCGCACGTCCACGCCGATTTCGCGCGCGAAGGTGCGCACCGACGGTGCGGCGGCCACCGGGCGGCCACCGGCATCGATCTCGGCATCCGCCAGGCGCGGCGCAATGTGGACGTCCGGGCCATCGCTTGGCGTCTCCGGTTCAACCGTCGCCCGCTGCGGGGCAGTCTCGGTGCCGGCCGGCGCACCGTCGGCGGCCGGCCCGGGCCACTCCTCGACCCGAGGCCGTGCCTCCGAGGCCTCCGGCGGCGTCTCCGCGCCGTCAGGTTCAAGCGTGAGCACCGGATGGCCGATCGCGATCGTGTCGCCGGACTTCACGTGGATCCCGGTGACGGTGCCGGCAGAGTCTGTGGGCACCTCCAGGGTCGCCTTCTCGCTCTCGATCTCGATCACCGAGTCGCCGGCGTCCACAGCCTGGCCAACACTCACCAGCACGCTGAGCACGTCGGCGGACTCGATTCCCTCGCCGAGGTCCGGCAGGCGCAAGTCGATGCTCATGGCAGGCGCCGCGGGTCGCCCGCGCCCGAGTCTGTCACTCGCATCAGCTCAGCCGCGGATTCGGTTTCTCGGCGTCGATGCCCAGGTCCTCGATCGCCTCGGACACCAGTTCACGGTCAATTCGGCTTTCCTGCGCCAAGGCATGCAGCGTCGCCAGGGTCACGAAGCGTGCATCGACCTCGAAGAAATCGCGCAGGGCCGCGCGCGTATCGCTGCGCCCGAAGCCGTCGGTGCCCAGCGCCACCAGCCGCCCCGGAACCCATTTGGCGATGAGATCGGGCAGCGTCTTCATGTAGTCGGTGGCGGCCACGACTACCTGGGGCGCATCCGCCAGGCAGGTCGCCACGTAGGACCGGCGCGGCGTCCGGTCCGGATGCAGCATGTTCCAGCGGTCCGCGTCCAGCGCCTCGCGGCGCAGCTGGGTATAGCTCGTCACCGACCACACATCGGCCGCCACGCCATACCTGGCCGCCAACATCTCCTGCGCCTCGAGGACCTCATTGAGGATCGCGCCGCTGCCCAACAATGTGGCGCGCGGCTGGCCCGGCGCCGCATTGGCGGCACGCAGGCGGTACATGCCCTTGAGGATGCCGTCCCGCACTTTTTCGTCGGCCGGCAGGCGCGGGTGCGGATATGCCTCATTGCCGAGGGTGAGGTAGTAGAACACGTCCTCATCCTGCTCGTGCATACGGCGGATGCCCTCGCGAATGATCACCGCGATTTCGTAGGCAAACGCGGGATCGTAGGCCAGGCACGTCGGCACAACCGAAAACAACAGATGGCTGTGGCCGTCCTGGTGCTGCAAGCCTTCGCCCGCGAGCGTCGTCCGGCCCGCGGTGGCGCCCAGGAGGAATCCACGCATCCTCGCGTCGGCCCCGGCCCAGACGAGGTCGCCGACGCGCTGGAAGCCGAACATCGAGTAGTAGATGAAGAACGGCAGAGTGGCGACACCATAGGTCGAGTGGGACGTCCCGGCGGCGATAAACGAACTCATCGCCCCGGCCTCGGCGATCCCCTCCTCCAGAATCTGGCCGTCGGTGGCCTCCTTGTAGTAGAGGAGCGATGCCGAATCGACCGGCTCGTAGAGCTGCCCCACGGCCGAGTAGATGCCGACCTGGCGGAAGAGCGCCTCCATGCCAAAGGTGCGCGCTTCATCGGGGACGATGGGAACGACACGGGGACCCAGCGCCGGGTCGCGCAGCAGCTTGGAAAGCATGCGCACGAACGCCATGGTCGTGGTGGCGGGGCGCTCACTCCCGGCCTCGAACTCGGCAAAGACGTCTGCCGGCGGGGTCGATATCGGGCTCTTCTCCGCCCGGCGGATCGGCATGAATCCGCCAAGCTCTTCGCGGCGGACGGTGAGATAGCGGACCTCGCGGCTATCCGGCCCCGGCCGGTAGAGCGGGGCGCGACCGACATCCTCATCGGAAATCGGGATCTTGAATCGATCGCGGAACCGCAGCAGCTCGTCCTCGTTCAGCTGCTTCTGCTGATGCGTCACGTTGCGGCCTTCGCCGGCCTCGCCGAGCCCGTAGCCCTTGATCGTGCGCGCCAGGACGACCGTCGGGGCGCCCTCGTGGCGCACCGCCGCGTTGAACGCCGCGTAGACCTTGCGCGCGTCATGCCCCCCGAGGTTCATGCGCACCAGCTCGTCGTCGCTGCGGTCGGCCACCATGGCCAGCAGCCGCTCGTCCACCCCGTAGAAGTTTTCGCGGATGTAGGCCCCGCCGGCCACGCTGTATTTCTGATACTCGCCGTCGACGATTTGGCCCGCGCGGCGGGTGAGCAGGCCGTCGTGATCGTTGGCGAACAGCTCGTCCCAATCGCTGCCCCACAGGACCTTGATCACGTTCCATCCAGCGCCGCGGAACTGGCCTTCAAGCTCCTGGACGATGTTGCCGTTGCCGCGAACCGGGCCGTCCAGGCGCTGCAGGTTGCAGTTGACCACCCAGGTGAGGTTGTCCAGGTGCTCGCGGCCGGCGAGGGAAATCGCCGCGATGGTCTCCGGCGCGTCGGCTTCGCCGTCGCCAACGAAGGCCCACACCCGCTGGTCGGAGGGCTGCTTCAGGCCCCGATCCTCCAGATAGCGCATGAACCGCGCTTGGTAGATCGACATCAGCGGGCCCAAGCCCATGGACACCGTGGGGAACTGCCAGAAATCGGGCATCAGCCAGGGATGCGGGTACGCCGAGATGCCGCCGCTGGGCATGAGCTCACGCCGAAAGCTGTGGATCTGCTCGGCGGTCAGGCGACCCTCGAGATACGCCCGTGCATAGATGCCGGGCGCCAAGTGACCTTGGAAATAGATGATGTCCGGCCCCTCGGGGTGATCCGGCCCGCGGAAGAAGTGGTTGAAGGCGACCTCGACGAGCGTGGCCGCCGACGCATAGGTGGAGATGTGCCCGCCAATGCCGTCCGCCTCGCGGTTCGCGGCCACGACCATGGCCATGGCATTCCAGCGAATGATGCTGCGGATCTGCCACTCGAGCGCTTCGTCGCCGGGATAGGGCGGCTCACGCTCCGGCGTAATGGAGTTGACATAGGGCGTGCGCGCGGTGACCGGCAGCACGCCGCCGGCCCGCTGCGCGTGGATTTGCAGCTCTCGCAGCAACTCACGCACGCGCTCGTTGCCGGAAAGCCGCCGCACGTCATGCAGCGCGTCCAGCCAGTCTCGCGTTTCGACCGCGTCAGCCCCCCGACCGCCGTTCAAGGCGCCGTCGCGGTGGGCGTCTAGCTGTGCCATACGCTCCGCCTAGCGACTACGCAAGGGTAGTACGCCCGACGATGGACGCTTCAGCGACTGCCGGACGACCGGGATTGGCCAGGCGCCGCCGGCGGCCCTGGAGCCCTGACGGGACGCCACCGGCGAGACGAGCGTGCCGCGCCGGTTTTGGCCCTTCATCCCAGGCGCGCGCGGTTCGTGGACGCGGCGAGGGCTTGACGACCGGCGTGGTAGGAGCTGCGCACCAGGGGTCCGGACTCCACATGGACGAACCCCAGCGCTCGGGCCTCCTCGGCGATCTCGACGAACTCATCCGGGTGATAGAAACGCTGCACCGGCAGGTGCTTGCGAGTCGGCTGAAGGTATTGCCCCACGGTCAGCAGCTCACAGCGACTCGCCACGAGGTCCGCAAGCGTCGCGCGCAGCTCGTCGCGGGTCTCACCCAGCCCGACCATCACGCCCGACTTGGTCGCCACTCCGGGCGCCAGGTCGGCCGCTCGGCGGATGAGCTCCAGCGTGCGCTCGTAGCGCGCCTTGGGACGCACGCGGGCGTAGAGCCGCGGCACGGTCTCGGTGTTGTGATTCAGCACGACCGGCCGGGCCTCCATCACCGTCGCCAGCGCGTCCCAGTTGCCCATGAAATCTGGAATCAGCACCTCGACCTGGCACGAGGGACGCACGCGGCGCACGGCGCGAATGCAGTCGGCAAACACGCCCGCCCCGCCGTCGGGCACGTCGTCGCGGTTGACGGACGTGATCACGCAATAGTCGAGCCCCATGCTTTCAACCGCGGCCGCCAGGCGCAGCGGCTCCAGCGGGTCGAGCGCGCCGGGGCGGCCCGACGTGACGGCGCAGAACCCGCAGGCGCGCGTGCAGGTGTCGCCCAGAATCATGAAGGTGGCGTGGCCGTCGTTCCAGCACTCGCCAATGTTGGGACAGCGGGCCTCCTCGCACACCGTGTGCAGCGCCTGCGTACGCATCAGCCGCTTGAGACTCGTGTAGCGGTCGCCAGTCGGGGCGCGCACCTTGAGCCACGCGGGTTTGGGGTACCTGGGGCGGACTTCAGTGGCCATTGACCAGGGCCTTGTCGGAGGCAACATCCCGGATCTCAACATCAAACGTCTGCGCGAAGGCGCTGATAAAGGCCTCCTTGGCCGCCTCGTGATCGGGCGCGGCCCCACAGTAGCGCTCCACGGACGTGATGCCGGCGTCGTGGATGCCGCAGGGCACGATGGCCTCGAAGGCCGATAGGTCCGGCGCCAGGTTGAGCGCGATGCCGTGCATGCTCACGCCGCCGCGCACGTGAATGCCAAGCGCGGCGATCTTGTCGTTTCCCACCCACACGCCGGGCAGCTTCTTCCGAGGAGCCGCGGGCACGCCGAGCGCGGCCAGGGTGGTCACCAGCGTTTGCTCCAGGCCGCGAACGAAGCTGATCGGGTAGATGTCGCGACAGCGCAGGTCCAGGATCGGGTAGGCCACCAGTTGTCCCGGCCCGTGATAGGTCGCGTCGCCGCCGCGCTCCACGTACACGACCTCGATCCCTTGCGCCGCCAGCCGCTCAGGCGACACCAACAGGTTCGCCGGGTCGCTGCGCCGGCCGCAGGTGTACACCGGCGGATGCTCCAGCAGCACTAGTGCTTCCGCCGCCGTGCCCGCGCGAACATCGTCGGCGCGCGCCTGCTGCCACGCCCACGCGTCGCGATAGGCCACCCGGCCCGCTCGGTGCAGATCGATGGTGGTCGACGCCATGGCCCGAGCGTACCCACCAAGGCGAACCGATCCAAGCCCCGCCGAGGCTTCGGATCTCGGCAAGGGAATCGGGCGGGCGCTAGATCCCGGCCAGCTGTGCGAATTGCAGCTCGGTCGGCTCGGCGCAGCAGAACCAGGCCTCGGTGAGCCTCGGTCGCGCCGCCGCGCGCTCGGCGTCGACGGGGATTTCACGGGCGCGCCCCTCACTGGCCGCTCCGGCGGCATCCAGAGTGCACTCCCGCACCGCGGCGTAGGACGACGCAATGTCGGTGTCCGCGTCGGCCAACCCGGCCACCAGCGTCGCGATCTCGGCTTGTAGAGCGTCGACCGCCGGATCAGCCGCCTGCCACGAATAGCTGAGTCGCGACTCGTCGTATGACCCGAGGTAGCGCTGCATTTCGGGCAAATCGAGCAGCAGCGACCCCTTCGGCAGCAAGAGCCGGATGCTGTACTGCACCGGATCGACGCTGCCCACCAGGTCGTGCGCGGCGACGAAATCGAGGATGTCCAGCACGTCGGCGAAGGACGTCCACGGCGTGAACGGGAGCCAGGAGGGCCGCGTATCGATGCCGTGGCGGCGCAGCAAGGTGATCGCCTGCTCGGCCTCGGCAGCCACGTGACCCTTGTCCAGGCGATCCAGGATTGCGTCGTTGAGCGACTCGAACGCCGAGATCACGAACAGGCAGCCGGCGTCGGCGAATTCCGGCCACACGTGGGCGTGCTCCAGAATGTGCTCGACTTTGGTGGTGCAGTCGAACGTGATCTCCGGAAACCGCGCGTGCATGGCGCGCACGACCTTGCGCGAGTGGCGCCAGCCGTTGAGGAAGTCCGGATCGCCAAAGGTGATGTGGCGCGCGCCCGCGTCGACGAGCCGCGCGATGTCGTCCAGCACGATTTCGGCGCCGACGATTCGAATGCGTCCGTCGTAGACCACCGGCACCGGACAGTGGCGGCACTTGTGCACGCAGCCGTGACTGGCCTCGACATAGCCCGCCAGCCGCTCTTCACCGTCGATGGCAAGTCGCGCATAGCGGTCGATCGACGGCAACAGCTCGCGCGCCGGGGCGTGATACCCGTGCTTGGTGAGCTGGATGATGTCGGTCGAAAGGGCTGCCGGCCCGTTCGCGCCGGACACGGCGTCCACCCAGGCGACGAGCTCCGGCTCGTATTCGCCGGCGAGCGCACGGTCCATGGGGTGTCTGGGTTCCAGCGCCGGCGCCATTTCGCCGTACAAGCCGTAGAAGCAGATCGGAACGTCCGGGTGCGTGCGGCGCGCCGCCTGTGCGGCACTCAAGGCGATGCGCATGGCCGTGTGCATCGGAACCGAGAACGCCAGCGCGTCGATGCCGTCCAGGGCGTCTGGATCCCACATCTCCACGGCCAGGTCCAGCGCGCGCACCTCGTGTCCCGCCGCCTGCAGGGCCGCGGCCGGTGAAGCCGCATGCACCGGCTGGTGGCCAAGCTCGTAGGTCGAGACGATCAAGACTTGCATCAACGCCCCGCCTCCGAAGCCTCCGTACCGTGGCGCCGCCTCGGCGCTCGGTCTGGATCGATCTCAACCTCAAGCTTCGCATGCGCGCGCCGCAGCGCCGACTCGACCGCTGCCGGCGTCTCCCCCCGCGCAAACATGAAGCCAAGATACCGGTCGCCCTCCGGCAGCGGCTCGACCCAGCCGCCCGGCGCAATCGTGATCTCCAATCCCACGATGCCCGCAACCTCCAGCGCCGCGTCGCGCCCGCGCACCTCGACCAGCACGCCGGCGTGGGGAATGGGCAGCATCATCACGCCCGACGCGGCATGCGCGGCCGTGGTGTCTCGCAGCGGCAGGTTCAGGGCATGCCGCAGGATGAGCGACTCCAGCGACACGCCCAGCCCGAATCGCAGCGATCGCGCGCAGAGGCCGCCGATCGACCGTGCAGCGACCTCGATCACCGCCGCCGCGTCGCCATCCACGCGTACTTCGGCGTGCACCGGCCCCTCGGTGAGCCCGAGGCCCTCGACGGCCGCGCTCGTCGCGTCCTCAACCGCACGCTGAACCTCATCGGGCAGGCGCGATGGCGTTATGTAAAGCGTTTCCTCGAAATAGGGGCCGTCCAGGGGGTCAGGCTTGTCGAAGATGGCCAGCGTACGCAGCGTCCCCCGTCGCAGGAGTCCCTCCAGCGCGACCTCCACGCCCGGCGCGAATCGCTCGATCAGCAACGGCGCGGGAGCCTCGTCAGCGGAAACTGCGAGCAACCGTCGGATTCTCGTCGCCGCGACGGCGGCTTCTTCCGGCGTGTCGGCGCGAATGACTCCCTGGCTGCCCGACAGCTCCACGGGTTTGATCACCACGGGAAACCCGAGCTCGGCGGCCGCAGCCGCCGGGTCCGCATCACCGTCAACAAGCGTAAACGCCGGCTGGGGCACGCCCGCCGCTGCCAGCCGCCGGCGCATGGCGACTTTGTCGCGCGTCAATGCCGTCGCCGCGGGCAGGTTGTGCGACAGGCCCAATCGCTCCGCCGCGAGCGACGCTGCTGCAACTCCCGCGTCATCCACCGGGACGATGGCGTTGAGCGGCGCCTCGTCGGCAAACTCGACGATGGCGTCCGCCGCGATCTCGGGACGATGCAGGGGCAACTCAATCACCCGCGATCCAATCACGTCGTCCAGCGCGTGCCGTTGCTCGGCGCCGACAACAACCTCGACGCCAAGCTCCCGCGCGGCTTCGAGAAAGTCGCTCGCGCGGTAAGCCTTCGTCGGCAGCAGTAGGAGAACGCGCCGCATCGTCCTATGATGAACTACAAGCCGACGACGCGCCGTATGCCCGCTGGATGGAGAGCATGACCCTGCAACACGACACCGAAGTCTTCATCAGCGAGACCGCACGCGACCTGGTATTCGATTTTCGCGCGCGCTCCGATAGGCCGGATAAAGACGATCTAGCCATGTGGATCGAGGTCACCGGCATTTCGGGGACCGGCTTCAGCTACGACATGTATTTGAAGAGCTCAAGCGACGCGGGACCCGACGACGCGGTGGTTGAAGTCGCCTATGGGCTCAACGTGGTCGTTCCCGCCGGAAGCATCGAGCAGCTCGACGGCGCCACCATCGACTACCGCTCCGCCCCGAACGGCGGCGGCCTATTCGTGGACAACCCCAACACGCCGAGCCCGGTCGCCGGACCGGCCGCCCAGCACACGCCCACGCCGCAGCTCAGCGGCGCGGTGGCGGATCAGGTCGCGCAGATTCTTGAGCAGCAGATCAATCCCGCCATCGCCGCGCACGGCGGGCATGCCGAGCTCGTCTCCTTCGAGGACGGCGCGGCCTATCTGCGGCTTAGCGGTGGCTGCCAGGGGTGCGGCATGGCGGCCGTGACCCTGACGCAGGGCATCGAGGTGGCCATTCGCGAGGCCGTCCCCGAAGTCACGCGGGTGATCGACGTGACCGATCACGCCTCGGGCACCAATCCCTACTTCGAGGCGTCGAAGAAGTAGGTCGGCGCGGCCGCTAGTCGGCCCTCTCGAACGTTCGGTCGCTCGAAGCGGCGCTCCCTCCCGGATGCGGCACGAAGGGCACGCCCTTGAGCCTGAGCCGCAGCGCCTGCCAGTAGATCGCGGCGACTACCCGCGCCGTCATGAACGGATAGCGAACCAGCACGCGGTTGAGCGCGCGGCCGGTCATCGGCCGGCGGCGCAGCGAGAGGCCGGCTTCAAAGATCGCGGCGCCGTCCCGGACCGCCACCATCTGCACGTCGAGATCCGCACCGGGCGCCGTCGCCGACAGCCGGTATTCCAGATCCATGGTCATGAACGGCGAAACGTGCAAGGCCTTGGAGAAAAGGGCTCGGAGCTTGCCGCCGTCGTCAGCCGGCTCCGGCTCCACAACGTAGACGTGACGCTCACCCCACGGCGTGTTCGTGACCTCGGCCACCAACGCCTCGACACGCTCGCCGCCGGGCGTGAAGCAGTAGTAGACGCTGATCGGATTGAAGACATAACCGAAGTAGCGCAGGTGGGTGAGGAGTCGAATTGGACCTTCGGGCCGGTGTCCGGTCTCCTCGTGGACGCGCCGCCGCACGGCTTCGTCGAGCGGCAGCGCCGGATCGCCGAAGTGATCGGCGCGCCGAAACCACGCCGGCGCCGGACGCCACGCCGACCAGAGCAAATGCCCGTCGAACACGCCGGGCAACTCCGCCAGATCGAGGTAGGCCATGAATAGCGGAAAGCGAAACTCGTGCGCGACTGGACGCCGCCGCCGGTGCATGACGACGCCGGTGTAGAGGCAACTCGCGCCGCTCACGTGCCGGCCTCGATCGCCCGCGCCACACGCAGGCCGCTCACCACGCCGTCTTCATGGAAGCCATAGCCCCAGTAGGCGCCCGCGTACCAGGTCCGGCGCCAGCCATTCACCTCGGTCCACCGGCGCTGGGCGGCGATCGCCGCGCGGTTGAAAATCGGGTGGTGATAGGTCATGCGGGCGATTACGGCCGCCTCGTCAATGCGCTCGTCCTGGTTGAGCGTGACGCAGAAGGTCTCGGGCGCGGCCAATCGCTGCAGGCGGTTCATGTTGTACGTCGTCGCCGCCCGGTCCCCTCCGTCCGGGGCAATGTAGTAGTTCCACGCAGCCCAGGCGCGGCGCCGCCGGGGAAGCAGGCTCGTATCGGTGTGCATCACGACGCTGTTGGCCTGGTAGTCAATGGCCCCAAGGACGGCCCGTTCCTCGGGGCTGGGATCATCAAGCATCCGCAGCGCCTGATCGCTGTGGGTCGCGAGCACCACCTGGTCGAATCGGGCGTCGCCCCCACCCGCCATGGTGACGCTGACATGGTCGCGCGCTCGCCGGACTCGAGTCACGGGCGCGCGGGTGTGGATCCGATCGCGAAATGGACGCGCCAGCGCCTCGATGTACTCGCGGGCGCCGCCGGTGATCGAAAACCAGCGCGGCTTGCCACGGATCCCCAGCAGTCCATGGTCGTGGAAGAAGCGCACGAACGATCGGACCGGAATCTGGCCGAAGAGCGCGGGGTCGGTTGACCAGATGGCGGCGCCCATGGGCACCAGATACACCTCACGGAAAGTGCGCGAGAACTCCGCGCCTTCCAGGTATTCGTCCAGAGTGAGCCGCTCGTCGGCTTCCAGCAGCTTGGGCGCTCGACGATTGAACCGAAGGTAGTCGCGCACCAGCCGCAAGAACGTGGGGCGCGCCAAATTGCGGCGCTGGGCGAACACGGCGTTCAACGACCTGCCGCTGTACTCGATGCCCGTGCGATCGCAGCGCACGGAGAAGCTCATCTCGGACGGCTGCGTCGGGACGCCCAGGTCGCCCAGAATGCGTAGGAACTCCGGATAGGTCCGGTCGTTGAAGACCACGAAGCCGGTATCGACCGCGTAGGTGCGGCCGCCGCTGGACACGTCAATCGTGCGCGAGTGTCCGCCCGGTGCGTCGCTCGCCTCGAAGACGGTCACGTCATGGCGTGCGTGCAATTGGCGCGCCGCGACGAGGCCCGACACCCCGGCGCCGATGACGGCGATTCTCATGGGTTGCAGCGGTTCACATCAGCGACCTAGCTCGCCAGTCACTGCACCTGAGATTCCGCGACCGTGGCGGGGGCAAACAGATGATGCGCCACCAACCACTCCCTCCCGCCGCGATAGGCAAACAGCTCCTCGCAGGCGATGAAGAAGAGCCGCCAACGCATCAGCCAGAGACTCGCCACGTCGTCGCCGTAGACATCCCGAAAGAGTTCAACGATCTGCGGGCGACGCTCGTCGAGCCTTCTCAGCCACGCGCGCAGCGTCCGAACGTAGTGCCGGCCATTCACGATCCATCGGTCGACGGTGCGCACGGCCGGAGCGACTTCTTCGAAGAGCTCGAGACTCGGCATCGTCCCACCGCTGAAGAACCAGCGCGCCATCCAGCCGTCCTCGGGCTCGAAGGCGTAGGCGTGCCGCACATGGCTGAATACGTGAACGAAGATCCGCCCGTCCGCATCGAGTCGATCGGCCAAACGGGCCAGCAGCGCGCCGTGATCGCGAATGTGCTCCAGCATCTCGATGCTCACGATCCGGTCAAAACGACCCGGAATCTCATCCGCGGCGGCGTTGGCGTGAAGCACGGCAAGGTGTTCCAGGCCGCGCGCCTTGGCCTCGCCGGCAATGTGGTCGCGCTGGGTGCGTGAGTTGGTGACGGCGGTAATCGTCGATGTCGGATACCGCGCCGCGGCCCACAGGGCAAACGAGCCCCAGCCACTCCCGAGGTCCAGCACGCGCTGGCCGTCCGCGAGACCGGCGCGCTGCGCGCAGAGCTCCAGCATGGCGTCTTCCGCGTCCGCCAGCGTCTCGACGCCCGACGGCCACAGGCCGCTGCTGTATTTGAGCCTCGGTCCAAGAATCATGCGAAAAAACTCGGTGGGCACCTCGTAGTGCTGCCGGTTGGCGGCATCCGTGGCAATCGCGGTTGGCCCATTGCACATGGCGCGAAGGCGCTCCTGGGGATTGCCACGTTGCAGCGTGCGCAGCCGTCGCCGCAGGGCCAAGCGCACGCCGAGACGCAGGATGCCGTCGGGCGCCAATCCCCGCGCCGCCAACCGCTCGAACCAGGCCGCTTGCCTATCCACGTCGTCCCAGGAAGGGAATGCGCGGGAAAAACGCCGGCGTGGACTCCACGTACTCGCGATAGCCCGGCTTGGATTCGATCATGGAGCGCTCGAGCAGCGTCACGCCCGACACCCGCGCCAGCAGCACCGTCATGATGGCCGGACCGATCAGCGTCCACCACGCGCCCACGGCCAGTCCCAGGCAGCCGAAGCCCCACCACACCACGGCGTCGCCAAAGTAGTTCGGGTGGCGCGTCAGCCCCCAAAACTTGGTGGACAGCACGCGTCCTCGATTGGCCGGGTTGGCCTTGAATCGCGCCAGCTGCAGGTCGCCGCCCGCCTCGAAGGCGAAGCCAATGGCCCAGAGCACGATGGCGGCCAGGTCCCAGCCGGTCACCAGGGACGGCTCGGGCGCCGCCAGCGCCGCCAGCAGCGGCAGCGCGACCACCCACATCACCACGCCCTGGAGCAAGAAGACCGTGAAATAGCTGCGCCACCAGAACGCGCTCCCGGCGTTGGCGCGGAACTTCTGATAGCGCGGATCTTCGGGCTTGCCGTGGTTGCGCCAGCCGATGTGCCCCGCCAATCGCAGGCCCCAAACCGCCACCAGCACCAGCAACAGTGCGGCGCGCCCGGCATCGCCCGAGCCGAGCCACGCGGTCAGCGCCCCGGTCACGATGAATCCCAGTCCCCAAAACACGTCCACGATCGACGCATCGCGCCGCGCCAGGCTCAGCAGCCACACCAGGGTCATGAACACGCCAATGGCCGCGGCGGCGAAACCCAGAAGCCCGGGATCGGCCATCAGCTCGGCAAGAGTCGCCGCAGCCGGACGCA
>DAOUHO010000005.1:0-6945 GCA_034428595.1 Chloroflexota bacterium
GCGGCGCCGGGAGTGGCGGCGGGCCACGGCGCGCGATCCCGCCTCGAGCGCCGAGCGGTAGTCAGGGTCGTCTCGAACACGCACCAACGCCGCCGCCAGCGACTCGGGATCGCGCACCGGCGTAAACGCCACCTCGCCGTGGCGAACATCGATCAGGTCGGGCCGCACGGGAGTCGTCGTTACCACGGGCAATCCGTGCGCCGCGGCAACCATGAACGACCCGCGGCGCGTCGAAAGTCCATCGTCATAAGGCAGAGCCGCAACGTCGCAGGCGCGCAGCCACCGCGAGATTTCGGGAGCCTCCAGGTACCCGGGTTCCAGCACATTTACGCCGGCGAACGTGGACGGTGGCACCAGGGCTGCTGCCCGCCGCGCGCCGAAATCAGGGCCCGCGCCTCCGATCAGCGCAAGCCGCGCGCCGAAGTTCGCCAGGGCCGGACTTCGCATCGCGGCCGCCAGCACCTCCAGCCCCTTGCCCGCCTGCCGAAAGCCAAAGAACCCGACGAGAAAGGCGTCCGCCGGCAATCCCAGGGCGTGGCGAACCTCCTCACGCGTTCCCAACGACGCGGGAGGCTCGATGGTCGGCCCAGCGGGAATGAACTGGGATCGACGCCACTCGCCCGGGATGCGAGCGCTCACCCGCGCGCGATCGAGGGCGTCGACGTAAATGCAGACGTCCGCCCAGCCGCGCAGCAGATCCACGGCGCGTCGGCGCAACGGCCCGGCGCGGGGAAAGACAAACGGCTCCGCCAGGTCGTGAAACGTGACGACCACCAGGCCGCGATAGCCCGTCAGGCGAAGCGCCCAGGGCATGAGCGTCGCTTGCAGCGGCGAGTCGAAGGCCCCGGCTTGGTATTGAATATGCACGATGTCGTTCCGGAACCGCCTGACCAGCCGCAGAACGTTGACGATCTGGCGGGACCAGGGATTCGGAGCCAGGCGGTAGACGCGATCGGCGGGGCAGTCGTGCGGCACGGCCTCGGTGGCCACATAGGTGCGCGCACCCAGATCCTCGAGCGACGAGCGCAGGCGGATCACATGATCGGCAATCCCGCCGCGGCGCGGCGGAAACTCACCGGTGACGAAGAGAATCCGGCGCGTCGGCGCGGGCACTAGCGCCGGCTCCACGGCGCGACGCCGCCCGCAGGCGCCGCCACTAGCGGCGCCAGCCGAACCACTGCCACAGCGTGACGCGCGCGATGCGGCTGGCCTCCACGCGGGGTGAGGGCGCACCGCGACCGAGCGGCAACCGCACGAGCTGCTCGGCCAGCCTCAGAAGATTGACGAGGGCTACAAATAGGCGCAGGAATACGGCGAAGGGACGCCCCCACATCTTGCCTGCAAACCGGTAGCGACTCCGGAAGAAATTGCGCTCACGGGCCACAACATCGCGCCCCGCCGAAGCGCCGCCCACATGCCGCACCCGCGCTCCGTCCTCGACGGCGCAGGTCCATCCAGCCACCCGCAGCGCCCGGTGCAGTTCAAGCTCCTCCGAATACATGAAATACCCCGCGTCGAATCCGCCGACATCGCGAAGGGCGCGCGCGCGGAACGCCAGACAGGCGCCGTCCAGCCAGTCCGGGGGCGCGTCGGGCAGGGCGGCGTCGCGATAGTAGGACCGCAGCACGGCCGAGCCTCGCAGCCAGCGCTCCAGCATCGTGCCGTCCGCGATCGCGGCGCCGATGGAAGGAAACGCGCGGGCCGGCGAACGGCTACAGCCGTCGGCGTCCAGGTGGACCGGACTCACGCACCCGAGGCTGGCGTCGGCCTCGAGCCGGGCTCGGAGAGCCGCGATCGTCCCGCGCTCGACGACCGCGTCGGCGTTCAGGACCAGGATGGGATCGCCAGTGGCAAGGCCGATGCCGATGTTGGCTGCGGCGCCGTAGCCAATGTTGCGGTGGGTGACCCGCAGCGTTACCGCCGGGAATCCCCGGCGTACCTGCTCGGCCGTGTCGTCACTCGAACAATTGTCGATCACGACGATTTCGAGTCGGGCGTCGCCGTCGGCCTGCAGCGCCTGAAGGCACGCGCCAATGTGACCCGCCGATTGGTGCGTCACCACAACAGCGGACGTCCGCATGGCCTTTTTCAACCCGATGCGGCGCCGCGGCGCCACCACCGGGCGAGTCCGCGCTGCAGGCGCCACTCGTACTCGGCCATCAGCAACGCCAATTGCACACCCACCCAGCCGTCGCGGTATCCGTTGTATTCGACCAACCGACGCCGAAGTTCACGCACGGGTTGCGCCACGACCGCCGTGCGGCGGCGTCGCACGCCGGCTTGGTAAAGGCTGTGCGCCTGCATCCGCGCGTAACGCCGCTGACGGCGGCGAAACTCGCGGATCGTGCGATAGCTGTGGTGGACCAGCGGCGCCTCGATCACGCCGATGCTGCCGTCCACGTCGGGCACTTCGTGCACCGCGCGCTCGACCGGGTACCTGACGCGGCGACGATCCATCACGCGCAATTGATGGTCGGGCGCCCATCCGCTGCCGCGCATCCAGTGGCCGAAAATCTGATTCATACGCGGCACGTCATAGGCCGCATGGGCCTCGCGTCCCGCGCGGGCGCGCACTTCCGCGGCCAGCGCGTCGGACACCCGCTCATCGGCATCGACGAAGAACACCCAGTCGTAGGCGGCGCGGGCAAGGGCGTCCTGCCGTTGGGCCGCGAAGGTGGTGAAGCGTCGTTCCACCACGCGGGTTCCGGCCGGGACGGCCGATGGCGTGCCGTCGGCGCTGAATGCGTCCATGACCAGGCACTCGTCACACCAGGCAAGCGTTCGCAGGCACGGCTCGATGTTGTCCGCCTCGCCCGCAGCGATCACGATTGCGCTCAGCGGCGCCGGGCGACTCACGGCTCGTCAAGGGCCGCCAGCGCGCCGGCGACGCCCGTCACCGACCGACCGGCGGATTCATCCATGGCCGATCGGGCTCGCAGCCCCCAGCGCATGGCCGCCAGGGCCATCTTGGCCACCGGCGGCGGCGTGTGCGTGCGGTACCAGCGCACGCGGCTCCGGTAGAGCTGTGCCAGCATGCGATCCGGCTGTTGGCCGGTGCTCGCGCCGCCGACGTGCCACACCCGCGCCGCCGGCACGTGCGCCACGCGCCAGCCGTAGTCCTTGAGCCGCCGGCAGAGGTCAATCTCCTCGCAATACATCCAGTAGTCGGGTGAGAAGCCGCCGACGAGGTCGACCGCCAGCCGCCGCAGCAGCATGCAGGCGCCCAGCGGATGATCGATGTCCACGGGGACGCCATCCGCCGCCACGCGCCCATTGAGGCGCCCGCGCCGCAGCCACGCCGGCGCGGGCCAGGCGTCGATGGCGGCTTGCGCCACCCCGGGAAAGCGAAACGCTCCCTCCTGCCGCGCGCCGTCGAGGTCCCTGAAGTCGGGACCGACGCACGCGAGGTCGGGCGCCGATTCGGCGTGACCCACGAGGTGCTCGATGGCGTCGCAGTCCACGAACACGTCGTCGTTCATGACCAGCACATAGGCCGCGTCGGTGGCCGCGATGCCGTCATTTGCGGCCGCGCCGTAGCCGGGGTTGTCCGGGCGCGCGATGGGGTGCAGCCACGGTCCGGCGTCGCTGAGCGCCGCCAGCGCCGCGCCGTCGGCCGACGTGTCGACGAGCATGATCCGCCCCGGCGACAGCGAGCTGTGGCGCAGCGCATTGATGCAGCGGCGCGCGAGCGCGCCGCTGCCATGGGCCACCACGACCGCGTCAACCATGGACGGCCTCCGGAAGCCGCCGGGACGGGCTTAGCGCAACTCGGCGGTGGCGCCCACCTCGGCAAGCTTGGCGACGATCTGGTCGCCCTCGTCTTTCGAGACGCCTTCCTTCACCGGACCCGGGGCCGCGTCGACCACGCCCTTGGCCTCGCGCAGGCCAAGTCCCGTGATCTCGCGCACGGCCTTGATGACCTGGATCTTCTGTTGACCCGAAGACTCCAGGTGCACGGTGAACTCCGTCTGCTCCGCCTCGGCCGCCGCACCATTGGCTCCGTCGGCCGCGGGCGCCGCCGCCATCGCCATCGGCGCGCCGGTGACGTTGTACTTCTCCTTCAGCGCCTCGACGAGTTCGCTGAGCTCCACCACCGTCATGGAGTCGATCGCGCTGAGAATGTCGTCCTTGCTTACCGTGGCCATCCGTCACGCTCCTTCCGCGTGTGGTTGCAGTTGTTCGACGCGTTCCTGCAAGGCGTAAACCAATCCGTGAATCGTGCCGGCCAGGGTGTGTACCAGGCCGGAAATCGGGCTTTCGATTGACCAAACCAACTCCGAGTGCAGCTGCTCGACCCCGAACAGCGAGGCCAGCCGCGCGATGCGATCGGTGTCGACCGCCTGCCCTCCGGCCACACCGCCGCGAATCTCCATCTTGGGATTGGCGACGGCGAAGGTCCGCAAGGCGCGCGCAGTGCCAATGACATCTTCACCGCTGAACGCGAACGCGGTCTGGCCGTGAAAAAACGTCTCCAGGTGCGCGGCGTTACTCTGGCGTGCCGCCAGGATTGCCAGCGAATTTTTCACCACACGAAATCTCGCGCCGGTCTCGCGCATTTGCCGGCGCAGCTCTTGCATGTCCGACACTTTGAGCTCGGTGTAGCCGGCCACGATGCTCAGCGGCGCGTCCGACAGCGCCGTTGCCAGCGCGTCGACGATCTCGACCTTTTCGGCCTTGGTGGCCATGCGTGTCAACGTCCTTTCCGTGAATGACCGTGTGCCGCAGCGTCGGGCGGCGCGCCGTGACACGCGCCGCTCGCGTGGTCATTTGCGCCTCGGCGGGCGTCCCCAAGGGAGCTTATGCATGGCGCCCGCAGTCTTCGGCTGACGGCAAAGGCTTGTGACTGGTTGGCTGGGCGCCTCAGGCGGCCAGCGCGGCGGCCTCCTCGTGAATCTGGGAAACGTCCAACGGGATTCCCGGTCCCATGGAAGTCGTGAGCGTGGCGGAGAGCAGATAGGTGCCCTTGGCGGCCGCGGGTCGGGCCTGCACGATGGCGTCCACGATTGTCGCGATGTTTTCCTTGAGCGCGGTGGCGCCCATGGAAACCTTGCCGGCGCGCACGTGCACGTTGGCCAAGCGCTCAACCCGGAATTCGACGCGCCCGCCCTTGAGGTCCTTGATGACACGGCCCACGTCGTTGGTCACAGTGCCCGCCCGGGCGTTCGGCATCAGCCCGCGGGGACCAAGAATCCGTCCCAACGGGCCGATGATGCGCATGGTATCGGGCATGGCGACCGCCGCCTCGAAGTCGAGCCATCCGCCCTGGATGCGCTTGGCCAGCTCGTCGGTGCCAATCTCGTCGGCTCCCGCCTCGCGCGCCTGCTCGGCGCCGTCGCCGGTGGCGAAGGCGATCACCCGGATCGACCGCCCCGTGCCGTGCGGCAGGGACAGCGTGCCGCGCACTTGCTGATCCTGGTGGGTGGGGTCCACGCCGAGCCGCATGTGCAGCTCAACGGTTTCGTCGAACTTGGCAGGCGGGAATTGCACCAGTTGATCGACGGCGTCGGAAATCGAGAGCCGGGCGTCCGAATCCACCAGCTCCGCCGCCTGCCGGTAGCGTTTGCCGTGACGCGGCATGACTAGCCCTCCACCAGAACGCCCATGCTGCGGGCGGTTCCTTCAATCACGCGCTCGGCGGACTCGACGTCATAGGCATTAAGGTCCGGCATCTTCGTCTCGGCGATTTCCCGCAGCTGCCGCCGCGTGATCGTGCCGACCACCTCCTCGTGCGGAATGGCCGCGCCCTTCTCGACTCCGGCGGCCTTGCGCAGCAGGTCGGATACGGGCGGAGTCTTGGTGATGAAGGTGAACGAGCGGTCCTCGTAGACCATGATCTCGACGGGAATCACCGAGCCCATCTGGTCCTTGGTCCGCTCGTTGTACTGCTTGGTGAACTCGACGATGTTCACGCCGTGGCTGCCCAGGGCCGGACCAACCGGCGGCGCCGGCGTGGCCTGCCCGGCGGCAAGCTGCAGCTTCACGATGGATCGAACTCTGCGCGCCATGTTGTCTCGAGCCTAGCCTCCGGCCCCGGCCACCGGCCCGCCGCTCTGCTTCTCCACTTGGAGAAAGTCCAACTCGACCGGGGTTTCGCGGCCAAAGAAGGATACAAGCACGCGCAAGCGCTCCTTCTCGTCGAGCACTTCGTCCACGGTGCCAAAGAAATCGGTGAACGGTCCGTCGATGATCTTGACGCGCTCGCCAGCCTGGATGCGGACCTCCGGACGCGGGGTCTCGCCCTCCATCTGCTTGAAGATCACGTCGGCTTCTTCGGGCGGCAAGCGCGTCGGTCGATTGCCCGAGCCGACGAAGTTCACCACGCCTGGCGTGTTGCGCACGACCAGCCACGACTCGTCGTCAAGCAGCATGCGCACCAGCACGTAGCCGGGATACATCTTGCGCTTCACGCGGCGGCGCTGACCGTGCTTGACCTCTTCGATTTCCTCGGTGGGCACGATCACGTCGAAGATCTTGTCGGAGGCGTCCATGGAGACCACGCGGTGCTCCAGGTTGTCCTTCACCTTGCCCTCGTAGCCCGAGTAGGTGTTGATCACGAACCATCCGGCCTCGTCGCGGACGGCAGCCGTCATGGTCTTAGCAGGTTCAGGCGATGTAGCCACGTCTTTCCCCCTCTAGGCCACGACGACGTCGAACAGCTCGGCGAACACGAAGTCGGCCAGCCCCAGAAGCATCGCCATGAGCAAGCTGATGGCCACCACCAGGCCGGTCAGCCGCATGGTCTGCTCGCGGGTGGGCCAGTGCGCCTTGCGCAGCTCGGCGTAGGCGTCGCGCAAAAAGCCCGCGCCCGGCAACCGAGCCAAGCGATTCGGCGGCGCCGTGCGGCGCCGTGAACGGCCGCCGCGGGCGGCCGTCCGGTTGGATTGTTCTCTAACGAGTTTCACGATGGCGTCGATGTTCGCGGCAGCGCGCGCAGAACTTGCTCAG
>DAOUHO010000006.1:0-9485 GCA_034428595.1 Chloroflexota bacterium
CTTCGAGTGCCTGCACGAGCTGAAGCTGATCGTGGACCTGATCTACCAGGGCGGCCTCACCTACATGCGCCACTCGGTCAGCGACACTGCCGAGTACGGCGACCTGGTGTCCGGACCCCGAGTGGTCAACGACAACTCGCGGCAGGTCATGCGTCAGCTATTGACCGAAATTCAGGACGGCACCTTCGCCCGCAATTGGATTCTGGAGAACCAGGCGGGCCGTCCGGTGCACAACGCCTTGCGCAATGCCGACCTGAATCACGAGCTCGAGCGCGTCGGCAGTGAATTGCGCAGTATGATGGATTGGCTGCCAAAGACTCGCGAGTGAAACATCGCATCGACATGGTGACCCTCGTCACCGCCAATCAGGCCCTAGAACTTGCGCTTCCGGGCCCCTCTCCGCTGCGAGGGGGGAGCAAGGGAGCGTAGACGCGGTCGTCCCGCGACCGCCCACAAACTGACCGAGGGTTTGACCGATGCGACACATCCGAATATTTGACACGACGCTGCGCGACGGCGAGCAAGCCGCCGGCGGCGCGCTGACCATCGACGAAAAGCTGGAGATTGGCCGGCAGCTTGCGCGACTGAACGTCGACGTCATCGAGGCCGGCTTTCCCCACACCTCGCCCGGCGACTTCAAGGCCGTCAATCTGCTGGCGCAGGAGCTGCGCGACATCGAAATCGCGGCCCTGAGCGGTTTCAAACGCGAGCAGATCGACAGCACCTGGCAGGCGCTGGAGCCGGCCGCCAATCCGCTGCTGCACATCGTGATCTCGACCTCCGACATTCACATCCAGCATCAGCTGCGCGCGCGGCGTGAGCATGTCCTCGACCTGACGCAGGACGCCGTGGCCTATGCGCGCCAGTTCACCTCGCACATCGAGTTTTCCGCCATGGACGCCACGCGGTCGGACCTCGACTTTGTCTGCCGCATCTTCGCGGCGGCCATCGAGGCCGGCGCCACGGTCGTCAACTTTCCCGACACGGTCGGCTACGCGCAGCCCGACGAATTCGGCCGCATGGTGGCCTACGTCACGGAGAACACGCCGGGGATCGACGACGTCGTGCTCTCGGTGCACTGCCACGACGATCTGGGGCAGTCGGTCGCCAATTCGCTGGCGGCGGTACGGGCCGGCGCCCGACAGGTCGAGTGCACCATCAATGGCGTCGGCGAGCGCGCCGGCAATTCAGCCCTGGAAGAGATCGCCATGGCGCTGCGCACGCGGCGCGAATACTTCCAGGCGGACACCCGGCTCGACACGAAAGAGCTGTCCCGAACCAGCCGGCTGGTGTCCAACTACATGGGCATGCTGGTGCCGCCCAACAAGGCCATCATTGGCGGCAATGCCTTCGCGCACGCCTCCGGTCTGCACCAGGACGGCATGCTCAAGGAGCGCACAACCTTCGAAATCATGCATCCCGCCGACGTGGGCGTGAGCGATAGCAGCATCGTCCTGGGCAAGACCTCGGGCCGGCACGCCGTGCGCGACCGCCTGAAATCGATGGGCTATGCCTTGGAAGAGGACGAGTTCATGGAAGTCTTCCGCGCCTTCAAGGACATCGCCGACCGCAAGAAGCAGGTCACCGATCGCGATCTCGAGGCCATTGCGCAGCAACGGCAGCGCCAGGCATTCCACCAGGCCTTCGTGCTGCAGCACGTCCAGGTCAGCGCCGGAACCGGCTCCATGCCCACGGCAACCGTGCGCCTGCTGTCGGACGACGGCACCGAGTTCTCGGACGCGGCCATCGGCGACGGCCCGGTCCACGCCATCTACCAGGCCATCAACCGCATCGTCGGCGTGCCCAACCGTCTCATCGAGTTCTCGGTGAACGCGGTCACCAGCGGCATCGACGCCATCGGCGAGGTGACGATTCGCATCGAAGCCGACGCCAAGGTCTTCAATGGCCACGGCGCCGACACGGACATCTTGGTCGCGAGCGCGCAGGCCTATATCAACGCGCTCAACCGGATGCTGGCCGGCTTGGGCAAGGACTGGTCGGCCAAGCCCGAGGCGCAGGCCATCGTGCACGCGCCGCCGAGCGAAGGCTAGGGCGCACGATGGCCAACACCTTGCTCGACACCGTCTGGGACCTGCACACGGTGCGGCGTCTCCCCAACGGCGAAACGCAGCTCTTCATCGGCCTTCACCTCGTGCACGAGGTCACCAGCCCGCAGGCATTCCAAATGCTGGCCGAGCGCGGCCTGCGCGTGCGCTATCCCGAGCGGACCTTCGCCACGGTGGACCACATCATCCCGACCGATCAACAGCAGCGACCCTACGCCGACGGCATGGCCGAGCAGATGTTTGCCGCCATCGAGGAGAACGTGCGGGTCAATGACCTGCCATTCTTCGACCAGTCGACCGGCCGCCAGGGCATCGTGCACGTCATCGGCCCGGAGCTTGGCCTCACCCAGCCGGGCATGACCATTGCCTGCGGCGACAGCCACACCAGCACCCACGGCGCGTTCGGGGCGGTGGCGTTCGGCATCGGCACCTCGCAGGTGCGCGATGTGCTGGCCACCCAGTGCATGTCGGTGGCCAAGCCCAAGCTGCGCCGCATCGAGGTCAACGGACGGCTCAGCGCGGGGGTCTTCGCCAAGGACGTGATCCTTCACATCATCGGCGCCCTGGGTGTGCAGGGCGGCGTCGGCTACGCCTATGAATACGGCGGCGCGGTGCTCGATGCCATGTCCATGGACGAGCGCATGACGATCTGCAACATGTCCATCGAAGGCGGCGCGCGCGTTGGCTATGTCAACCCCGACGCCACCACCGAGTCCTACATCGAGGGCCGCGAATTCGCGCCGGCTGGCGACGAGTTCCAGCGCGCGGCCACGTGGTGGCGCTCGCTCGCCTCGGGGCCCGACGCAAACTACGACGACGTCGTGACCATGAACGGCGCCGATATTCCTCCCATGGTCACCTGGGGCATCAACCCGGGCCAGGTCACCGGCGTCGACGACGTTGTTCCATCGCTCGAAGCGCTCGACGGACCCGGCCGCGCCGCCGCCGAGGAGGCGCTGGAGCACATGTCCCTCGAGCCCGGACGCTCCATAGCCGGCATTCCCATCGACGTGGCGTTCGTCGGGTCGTGCACCAACGCCCGGCTCAGCGACCTGCACGAGGCCGCCCGCGTGGCCCAGGGCGGGCGCGTTGCCGATGGTGTGAAGGCCCTGGTTGTGCCCGGCTCGCAGCGCATTCGCGCCGAGGCCGAGGCCGCCGGCTTGCACGAGATTTTCCAGGAGGCGGGGTTCGAGTGGCGCGAAGCCGGATGCTCCATGTGCCTGGCCATGAACCCGGACAAGCTGCAGGGCGATCAGGTCTGCGCCTCGTCCAGCAACCGAAACTTCAAGGGCCGCCAGGGCAGCCCCACCGGCCGCACCCTGCTCATGAGCCCGGCGATGGTCGCCGCGGCGGCGCTCGCCGGCGAGGTTGCCGACGTGCGACAGATGGTCGCGTCGTGAGCGACGGGGCAGTCATCGACCGCATCGTCGGCCGCGGCGTGCCGGTGCGAGGCAACGACATCGACACCGACCGGATCATCCCGGCGCGCTATCTGCGGGAGATCACCTTCGAGGGACTTGGCCCGCACGCCTTCGAGGACGACCGCCGCGCCCTCAACGGTGCGCACCCGCTCGACGACCCGCGCTTCGACGGCGCCAGCGTGCTCGTCGTGAATCGCAACTTCGGCTGCGGCTCGAGCCGCGAGCACGCCCCGCAAGCCCTGTTGCGCCGCGGCATTCGGGCGATCGTCGGGGAGAGCTTCGCCGAGATCTTCTTTGGCAACTGCGTGACGATCGGCCTGCCCTGCGTGACGATGGCTCCCGAGCAGGTTGAATCGCTGCAAGCGCTGCTGGACGAAGCACCGGACGCCGAGCTCGCCATCGACGTCGACGCGCAGCGTGTCGTGACGGACCAGGGCGCCTACCCGGCCACCGTCCCGGCCAGCGCCCGCGCGAGCTTCTTGACGGGCCGCTGGGACGCCCTCGGCCAGCTTCTCGAAAACGCCGACGAGGTCCGCGAGACGGGCGCCCGGCTGCCGTATCTCACCGGATTCGGCGGCGAGTGACCGTGACCAAAATCAGGCGCGCCGCCGCCAGTCCGGTTCGCTCTCGGTCGGCGGGAGCGATCCGGTCCCCTCTCCCTTGATGGGAGAGGGGTAGGGTGAGGGTGAAGGCGTGAGACGCTCTACAATGTCTGCGGCGGTAGCGCCCGCCTATATGTCCCTGACAGGCTCCAGTCCATGACTGCCCGACGCGAGGAATCCCCGCGACCCGTGAAGTCTGCGTTCACGGGCGCGGTCGACATTGCCGCGGCAGTCCGCGTGGCGGCTCGCTAGGCGAACCGCCGGCCGGTGGGCCACGGCCCACGCCCGATCAGGTTCTCAAACCTCCAAACCTGCCGAGGAACTTTCGCATGCAACTTTCCCTCTACGACACCACGCTGCGCGACGGCGCGCAGACCGAAGGCATCTCGTTTTCCGCCGAGGACAAGCTCCGCATCGCCGAGCGCCTCGATGCCTACGGGGTGCACTACATCGAAGGCGGCTTTCCGGGATCGAACCCCAAGGACCGCGAGTTCTTCACGCGTGCCGCCGAACGATCCTGGAAGCACGCGCGCATCACCGCGTTTGGTGCTACGCGCTACAAGGGCATCCGCGCCGACGAAGACGACAACCTGCAAGCGCTGCTCGCGTGTGAGACGCCCGCGGTGACCATCGTGGCCAAGTTCTCGCGGTTTCAGGCTGAGTCGGTGCTCGAGACCACGCCCGACGAGAACCTGGCGATGATTCGCGACTCGGTGGCCTTCCTCAAGGACGCCGGCCGCGAGGTCATCGTCGACGCCGAGCACTACTTCGATGGTCTTGACCACGACCGCGCCTACGTGGAGCAGTGCGTGCGCGCCGCGGGCGCCGCCGATTGGCTGGTGCTCTGCGATACCAACGGCGGCTCGCTGCCCGCCGGAATCCGGGAGGGAACTCTGGCGGCCGCCGGTTGGACCGATCTGCCGTTGGGCATTCACACCCACGACGACTTGGACTTGGCCGAGGCCAACGCCCTGGCCGGCGTCGACGCAGGCGCGCGTCAGGTGCAGGGCACGGCCAACGGCCTCGGCGAGCGCTGCGGCAACGCGAATTTGCTCACGCTGGTCCCGACGCTCCAGCTCAAGCTCGGCCACGACTGCGTCGCACCCGCGCAGCTGCGTCAGACTGCCGCGTTGGCGCGATATATCGCCGAGATCGCCAACGTGACGCTCGATCCGCAGACGCCGTTCGCCGGCCACAGCGCCTTTGCCCACAAGGCCGGCTATCACGGCAGCGGCATGCGCAAGCACGCCGATGCCTATCAGCACATCGACCCGCTGCTGGTCGGCAACGACTCCCGCATCCTCATTTCCGAGCTGGCCGGGCGCAGCTCGGTTGTGGCCCGTGCCGACGCGTTGGGTCTCGGCTCCGACACCGACGCCTCGCAGGTCGTCGACGAGCTGAAGACGCTCGAAGAGCGCGGCTTTCAGTTCGAGGGCGCCGAGGCTTCGTTCGAGCTATTGCTGCGTCGTCTGTCGGGGGACTACGAGTCGCCGTTTGACTTCGTGGACTTTCTGGTCCTGGCGGAGACCCGCGGCGGGCGCGACATGCTCTCCGAGGCCATGGTGAAGATTCGCGTCGGCGACGAAATCTTCCACACCGCGGCCGAAGGCAACGGCCCCGTCAGCGCGCTCGACCGCGCCGCCCGCAAGGCGCTGGAGCGGTTCTTCCCCGAGCTGGGCGCCATGCACCTGGCCGACTACAAGGTCCGCATCCTCAATTCCAGCGCCGCCACGGATGCGGCGGTGCGCGTGCTCATCCAGTCCTCCGACGGCGACGGCGAGTGGGGCACCGTGGGCAGCTCGGCCAACATCATCGAGGCCTCCTGGCTCGCGCTCAAGGACAGCTACGAATACGCGCTGCTCCGCGCGCGCGGCAATGAATCCGCGGCGGCGAAGCCCTCGTAGCAGTTCACGAACCCCCCTGCAATCCGCGGCCCGCCGCCGCACTGCCGCCTATGCCGCCGCTCCACGATCCACAATGCGCTCCCGAGGCGCCAACGAAGAGTCACGCGCGAGCCGGACGCATGGCGAAATCTGGAGCGGCAGCCGCGTGAGTGCCGTCGGCGTGACCGGCGACGCCATCGCCGCCGAACTTCCGGGCCTCGCCGGATTCAGCCCGGGTGCGCCGGCGCCCAGGCTTCCCTCCCTGCGACGCCTCGCTATAGGTCCGGTCGACCGGCGTGGCACTCTAGCCCCAGCGCGCATGACTAGCGAACGCCCGGAACCGGCCGAACGTCCCGACGCGATCCTCGGGCGTCGGCTCGTGCGCAATGAACCCGACGCGCTGGGCGGGGTCTACGACCTGCTGAGCCCCACGGTGTGGTCCATGGCGCGGCGCGCCTTTCCCCAGGCCGTCGCCGAGGACGTCGTCCAGGACGTGTTCATGCAGGTCTGGACGCGCCGCCACCAGTTCGACGAGTCGCGCGGCTCGCTCGCCGCCTGGGTGCTGCGCATCGCGCGCAACCGCATCACCGACACCATTCGCGCCGCCAGCGCCCGTCCCCAGCTCTATCCCTACGAGGTGGATCTTGACAGTTGGCTGGAGGCTGACGGCGAGCCCGCCCCCTGGGAGCACGCCTGGCTCAGCGAGCGCCGGCAGAAGCTGCGCCAGGCGATCCGCGGCCTGAGTCAGTCCGAGCAAGACGTTCTCTGGCTGGCGTACTTCGGCTACACCCAATCCGAGATTTCGAAGCGCCTGGACGTGCCCTTGGGCACGGTCAAGACGCGCACGCGGGCCGGCTTGCGCAAGTTGCGCGAACGCCTCGGCGACCAGGACCTGCTCGGCTAGCGCTCATGGCCTCACCAGACATCCACGACCTCATCAGCGGCTATGCGCTCGATGACCTCAACGAGGCCGAGGCCCGCGAGCTCGAGGCAGTCCTCGCGCGCGATCCCGCGCTTCGCCGCGAGGCCGAGGCCGTGCGCCAGGCGCTTGAGACGTTGGCGCTCGATGCAGGCGGCCAAGCACCGCCGCCGGACCTCCGCGGTCGTGTCATGGCGGTCGCCGAGCCTCCCAGGCGACGCCTGCGGATGCCGTCATGGCCAATGCTGGGATTCGCGGGCATGTCCACGGTCGGCGCGGCGGCGGTCGCGGCGGTCATCGTGCTCACGCTGCGCGTCGGCGATCTGCAGCAGTCGGTTGACGACATGCATGACGAGCTGTCGGCCCAAAGCGCCGCGCTCGTCGAAATCTACGCCACGCAACCGCACTCGGTGACGCTGCACGGCATGCCGGGCGCCGAGGACGCCTGGGCGCAACTGATGTTCGACGACGCCGGCTCCCAGGTCATGCTCGTCGTCGACGGCCTTCATTCCCCGCGCGACGAGCACGTCTATCACCTCTGGCTGGTCCACGAGAGCGGCGATCGCGTCAGCGGCGCCAACTTCAGCACCGACCATGCGGGCAGCGCCGTCGTGCTGGTGGCAACCGAAATCCCCGTGCACGTATTTCACGCGTTCGAGGTCACCGAAGAGCCGATGCACGACAGCCCAAGCGGCCCAACCGGCCCCCCCATGCTCGCCGGGACGATGCCGCAGTAGCAGCCGGCCCGGCCTCGGCTCAGGCCTGTGTGATCAGTTGCGCCGCCACCTGCGTGATGTCCCGCAGCGCGTCGTGCGGCATGAATTCCTCGGTGGTGTGCACGTCGATGTAGCCCACCCCCAGGCATACCGACGTGATGCCCTTGAGATTGAACTCGTGGGCATCGCTGCCGCCGCCCGTGCTCACGTGCCGCGGCGTCAAGCCCGACGCGGTGATGGCACGGTCGGCGAGCTGCACGGCGGGCTCGCCCTCCGGCAACTCGTAGGCCACGTAGAAGCGGTGCTCCTCGAAGTCGAATGAGCCGCCCAGATCGGCCGCCGCGTCGGCGACGGACGCGCGCATGGCGTCGATCTGCGCGGCCAGGCGCTCCTCGCTGAGACTGCGCGCCTCGGCCTCGATGCGCGCCGTGGGCGCCACGATGTTCGACGCCTGTCCGCCCTCGATGCGTCCAATGTTTGCGGTTGTCGCGTCGTCGATGCGCCCCAGCGGCATCCGGTCCACCGCCCGCGCCAGCAGGCTGATGGCGCTGACTCCGAGTTCCGGCTCGATCCCCGCGTGCGCCGCGCGCCCGCGCAGCGTGGCGGTGCAACGAATCTGGCCCGGCGCGCGCATCACCACGGTGCCCACCGGCCCGCCGGCGTCGAACACGAACGACGTGCGAGCCTCGATGGACGCCGGGTCAAAGGCCTTCGAGCCGATGTGCCCCACGTCCTCGCCCACGGTGAACACCAGCTCGATCGGCGCGTGGTCCAGTCCGGCGTCCTCAACCGCGCGCACCGCCTCGATAATCGCGGCCAGGCCGGCCTTGTCGTCCGCGCCCAGCACGCTCGAGCCGTCGGACCGTACCCCGCCGGCGTCCACCGCGGGCCGCATGGTCGGCGTCGGCTGCACGGTGTCCATGTGCGCGTTGAGCATGATCAGGCCGTCGCTGCGCCCGCGACCCGACCAGCGCCCGATCAGGTTCCCCGCCGCGTCGTTGTGAAAGCGGATTCCGAGCGGCTCCAGCGCCGGACGAATGATCGCCGCCACGCGCTCCTCGTCGCCGTAATAGCTGTCGACGGACAGCATGGCGAGGAAATTGTCGAGCATGCGGTCCCAGTTGATCGGCACCAGGCTCGGGCTCTCAGGCATCGCGATGCTCCTGTATTCGGAGACCAGGCATCCGGCCTCCTGGCCTACTCGGCAACGATGATGGCCTGCGCCGCGACCTGCGCCAGCTGCCGCAGCGCCTCGTGCGGTGCGAATTCCTCGAGGGTGTGCGCGCCGGTGCAGCCCATGCCGAGGATGACCGACCAGATGCCCTTGGCGTTGAACTCGTGCGCGTCGCTGCCCCCGACCGTGAAGACCGGCGACGGTTCGAGTCCGGCTGATCGGATCGCGCGGTTGGCCAGCAAGACGACTGGATTCTGTTGGTTGAAACCGAATGCGTCGATGCGATGGATTTCCTCATATTCAACCGTGCCGCCAAACTCATTGGCCGCCTCGTCCATGACCTCCCGCATGTGCGCGATCTGCTGCTCGAGCGCCCTGATGCGCAAACTGCGCGCTTGACCGACTAGCGTGACCTCCGGCGGAATGATGTTCATCGCTTGCCCGCCATTGATCGTGCCGATGTTGGCCACGGTGTAGCGGGTGATGCGTCCCAGCTTCATCCGGTCGATGGCCCGCGCCGCCATGGCGATGGCGCTGATGCCGTTCTCCGGTTCGATGCCGGCGTGCGCCGCCCGGCCGCGAAACACCGCGGTAAATGCCTGCGCCGACGGCCCTTCCGTCACCACCGATCCCACCGGCCCGTCGCCGTCGAACACTAGACCCCCGCGCGACTCGATGGCTTCCCGGTCGAACGCGCGCGACGC
>DAOUHO010000007.1:0-5342 GCA_034428595.1 Chloroflexota bacterium
GGACCACGGGGTGGTGGCGCAGGGCGTCACCGGCTATCCCCAGGCGGTGACTGCCCAGATGGTGCTCAACTTCCTTGCCGGCGGCGCGGCCATCAACGTCATGGCGCGGTCCCGCGGCGTGAACCTCGTCATCGTCGACGCCGGCGTGGCCACGCCGCTGCCCGCGCACCCGGATCTTTGCGTCGTGGCGCCGGGCCGGGGCACCAGCGACATCACGCACGGTCCGGCCATGTCCCGCGATCAGGCGGAAGCCTGCATTCGGGCCGGCGTCGATCTGGCCGTGACAGCCGCCGAGCGCGGCGCAGCCATCATCGGCACGGGCGACATGGGCATCGGCAACACCACGTCCGCCAGCGCCATCACGGCGGCAGTCACCGGCGCGTCTCCCGCGCGGACGACGGGACGCGGTACGGGGCGCACCGACCCCGAGCTGGCGCACAAGACCGCCTGCGTCGAGCGCGCCCTGGACGTGAATCAACCGGACTCAAGCGATGGGCTGGATGTCCTGACCAAAGTCGGCGGCTTCGAGATCGGCGTGCTGGCCGGCGTGGTGCTGGGCGGAGCGCACGCGCGCCGAGCGGTCGTGCTGGACGGATTCGTATCCGGCGCCGCCGGACTCATCGCCCACAGTCTCTGCCCGACGGTCCGCGACTACCTCATCGCCGGCCACGTGTCGGCTGAGCCCGGCCACCGCATTGCCTTGAAGCACATGAACCTCCAGCCGCTGCTCGACCTCGGCATGCGGCTCGGCGAGGGCACCGGCGCGCTGCTGGCCGCGGGATTGGTCGAAGTCGCCGCCGCCTGCCTGAGCGACATGGCCACCTTCGACGAGGCCGGCGTTTCCGACCGCGAGCCGGCGGACTGACCTCCGTGAGAGACCTGCGGCTCGCCATCGGCTTCTTGACGGTGATCCCCGTCGGACCAGGCCACACGGGACTGATGGGTCCGGCACGCGCCTATTTCCCGCTGGTCGGCCTCGGACTCGGTGGGATCCTGGCCGGGCTGGACCTCGCCGCGCGGCAGGTGTTGCCATTGCCGGCCGTGGGCGCGCTGCTGGTGGCGGCGTTGCTGGCCTTGACCCGAGCCATCCACACCGAGGGATTCTTGGATACGTGCGACGGCGTGCTCGGCGGACGGGACCGTGCGGCGCGGCTGGAAATTCTGCGCGACTCGCGCGTCGGCGCGTTCGCCGTGGTCGGCGGCGCGAGCCTCGTGTTGCTCAAATGGACCCTCGTGATGGGAATTCCGGACGCGGAGCGCACCAGCCTCCTGGTGCTCTTCCCCTGCCTGTCGCGCTGGGGCATGGTGGCCACCATGGGCGTCTTTCCCTATGCCCGAGCCCAGGGCCTCGGCACGGCGTTTCAGGCCGGCGCCAACTGGCGTCAGCTCGCTATTGCGCTTGCGACGGCCGCGGTGGCCGGTTGGCTGCTGCTCGGCAGCGCCGGATTGGTTCTGTTGGGGGGCGCGACGGCGGTTGCCCTCGTGCTCGGCTGGTGGTTCAAGCGCCTGCTCGGTGGCATGACCGGGGACACCTACGGCGCCACCAACGAGGTGGGGGAGGTAGCAGTCTTGCTGCTGGGCCTCAGCCTGGCGCCGGCGCTGGTCGACGCCCCGTTCTGGTAAATGCCGCGAGCGTTGATCGGCGCCCGCAGGCGTCCATAGGAGGGACGATGGGTCACTGGTATCTCGTGCGTCACGGCGAAACCGACTGGAATCTCGGCGAACGGATTCAAGGGCAGGTGGACGTGCCGCTGAACGCCACCGGAAGACGCCAGGTGAGCCACTTGGCGCGGCGGCTGGAAGATGTTCGCGTCGACGCGATCTACAGCAGCGACCTTGCGCGGACCCACGAAACCGCTCAGATCATCGCAGCGGGACGCGACATTGAGATTGCCACCGATCCCAACCTGCGCGAGTTCTCGTTTGGCGAGTGGGAGGGCCTGACGGCGGACGAGATCGAGGCCCGGCAACCAGGCGCGCTGTCGGAGCGGATCAGCGCCGGCAATGAGGCATTTGCGGCGCCCGGAGGCGAGAACACCTGGCAGGTGCTGGACCGCGTGCGGCGCTTCTGCAAACTTGCCGCCGAGCGTCACGAACCGTCGGAGGACATCCTCGTCGTCGCCCACGGCGGATCGATTCGCGCCCTCGCGGTGGCGTTGCTGGACCTGGCGGACAGCGACTTCTGGCGCTTTCGGATCCACTGCGCCAGCCTGGGCATCGTTCGGAACCATGCCGACGGTCGAGTGCTCGTGCGCTGGAACGACATCAGTCACCTGCCCCCCGAGGACCGTGATACCCCGATATGAGCAAGCGGCTGACCCTGGTGCTGGGCGGCGTTCGCGCGGGCAAGAGCCGCTACGCCCAGCGGTTGGCGCAGGCCGGGCAACGCGTGCTGGTGGTGGCTACGGCCGAGGCCGGCGACGAGGAAATGGCCGCCCGCATCCAGGCGCACCGGGCAGAGCGGCCCGCCGGCTGGGACACGTTGGAAGAACCGCTCGACGTCGCCGCGGCCCTGGCCCCGCGCCTGCCCGACTACGACACCGTGCTGCTCGACTGCCTCACCCTCTGGGTCAGCAATTTGCTGCTCAAGCCCGCCGACGCAGGGCAGTCCCGCCCGGACACATCGGCGGAAGCCGGTCGCCTGCTTCGGCTCTACGAAGACAGCGACGCCTCATGGATCGTCGTCAGCAACGAGGTCGGCCTGGGCGTCATCCCGGCCAACGAGCTGGCACGCGCCTACGCCGACGAGCTCGGACGGGTCAACCAGATATTCGCCGCCGCCGCGGACGACGTGATCGTGATGTTCGCCGGGGTGCCGATGAACTTAAGGGCCTACAACTCGCGCGAGTGACCCACATCAACGGCGTCTAGGCCGGAGGGTGGATGGTGGTAGCCTGAATCTGAAGCGCACAAATCCATGAGGGGCATTCCCTTGGGCAACGCCATGGTTGTTCGCCGTGCCAGGTCGCAGACCCGAACACGGCCAGAACTTTCTTCGGTCGAGGCGCCTCGCACGCCAGCTTCTCGCTAAGACCTCAATCTCGTCCGACGATCTGGTCCTCGAAATCGGGGCCGGGCACGGCGCGCTCACACGACCACTGGCCGAGCGCTGCCGACAGGTCGTGGCCTACGAGATCGATCCGCGTGTATTCCACGCCCTTGAACGGCGGTTCAGGGATACGGCGAACGTCACGCTCGTCCACGCGGACTTTCTGCGCTGCGAGCTTCCGCGCGGCCCATACAAGGTCTGCGCGAGCCTGCCGTTCAACATCACGGCTGATGCTGTCGCAAAGCTCACGAGCGGCCTCGATCCGCCGCAGGACGCCTACCTCGTCGTTCAGCGAGAGGCGGCCGAGCGGTTCATGGTGCACCGCCGCCGACGCTTCACACTCGTGGCTTGCTTGCTGTACCCGAGCTGGCGCATCCGAGTGCTCGCACACATTCCGAACGCGGCCTTTAGGCCCCGGCCAACCATCGATGCCGTACTACTTCACCTGAGACGCAGGCCCCAACCACTGCTAGCGTCGCGTGATGATGCCCTGTATCGAGACCTCGTGACTCAGGGCTTCGCTGGCGGCCCGTGCGTAGGAACGTCTCTGCGTCCACTATTCACACAACGGCAACTGCGTCGGGTTTCGCACGACCTGCAATTCACTCTGGATCAATCGCCGTCGGCAGTGCGCCCTGAGCAGTGGGTCGGCCTGGCGCGCTTCGCGGCCCAACACCGTGACGAGGTGAATCTCCGCGGCATTCGCGGAGCGAACGCCCGGCTTCAGAAGCGACAACGGCGGTTGCGCAAGTCGCACCGCACCCGGTCGCCGCGTCGGTCTTCGGGCTGATCGCGTCGGACGCACGGCGGCTATGGCCACGCCCAAGTCAAGCGCGTGCGGGAGTTCCGCAGGCGCCAGTCGTCCCTCTATGGATCATGGCTGCCATTCCGCCCGATACCATTCAAGGCTCGCCGCGACTGCGCCGACGTCCCTCAAGAACCGAAAGCGGACCATTCTCCCCATGCTCGACGAACATCGAAACGCCAACCGGGCCAATTGGGACGCCCGCGTTCCCGCGCACCTGGCCTCGGCGTTCTACGGGGTCGAGGGCTTCGTCGCGGGCGCTCGGACGCTGACTCAGGCGGTGGACTTCGATCGGGCGCACGTTGGCGACGTGCGGGGGCGCTCGCTGCTCCACCTGCAGTGCCACATCGGCCTCGACACCCTGTCGTGGGCACGGCTTGGCGCCACCGTCACCGGCGTCGACTTCTCCAAGCGCTCGGTCGACGCGGCGCGCGACATCAGCCGCCGCAGCGGCGCCCCAGGTCGATTCATCCTGGCCGACATCCACCACGCGCCCGAGGTCCTTCCCGAAACCTTCGACATCGTCTATGCCAGCGAGGGCGTGCTCTGCTGGCTGCCGTCGGTGGCGGCATGGGCGCAAGTCGTCCGACGGTTCACGCGTCCCGGCGGGACCTTCTACATCCGCGACGGACATCCCCTCGCGCACGCGCTCGATTCCGACTGGTCCGACGGGCGGCTGGTGATCACGGAGCCGTACTTTGAAGGCGACCCCATCCGCTATGACGAGCCGGGCACCTATACGGGGGACGGTGTCGAAATCGAACACACGGTTACGTACGAGTGGAACCACAGCCTGGGTGAGATCGTGAGCGCGATCGCCGATCAGGGCTTCCGCATCGAGTCGTTGCAGGAATATCCGTTCGCGGGCTACCAGGCGCGGCCCGACATGGTCAAGGGCGACGATGGCTGGTGGCGACTGCCGGACCGCCCCGAGCGGCTGCCATCGCTCTTCGGACTCAAGGCCACGCTGCCGCCCGACGCCTCGCCGGGGGAGTGACGATGGTCTGCGTATCGCGGAGGCCGTCGATTCGGGTGCCGGGTCGCGGCGCCGGTGGGCCTTGCTGGCCGATTCGCATTTGCCGGAGCCTTGGCGGTTACATCACGGCGGCACGGTCCAGTCGTCATTCCGAGCGCAGCGAGGAATCTAAGGGGCATGGGTAAAAAAGCAAGGCTCCTGTAGATTCGTCAGAACGCTCGGCCCGCAACGCCGTGCCGGCGCAGTGACGGGTGCCCGCAAGCCTTGCTAGGAGATTCGCGTTGGCGGGAGCTTTGGCCCGTTCGTGGTGTGCCCTTCGACAAAGCTCAGAGCTTGCCCCGTACTCGGTACGGAGGTGAACGGATCGGCAGCGGCGGCATGGTCCAGTCGTCATTCCGAGCGCAGCGAGGAATCTAAGGGGCATGGGTAAAAAGCAAGGCTCCTGTAGATTCGTCAGAACGCTCGGCCCGCAACGCCGTGCCGGCGCAGTGACGGGTGCCCGCAAGCCTTGC
>DAOUHO010000008.1:0-2387 GCA_034428595.1 Chloroflexota bacterium
GGAGGAGATCGGCCGCGCCGCGCTCTTCCTCGCCAGCGACGACGCGTCATTCGTCACCGGCCACGCGCTGGTCGTGGACGGCGGCGCCACGCTCGACTATTCGCCGGCCCAGTACTCGGACTGATGGCTCCGGACGCGGCGGTGGCGAATCTCGCCTAGAACTTCTCCGTCCGAACCCCCAGCTGCGACCGCGACAGATAGGGCGTGCAGCCGGGCTGCCCTTGAAACTCGGCGAAGTGCGCCGGAATCTCGCCGCCGGCATCCTCGATCGCCAGGCCAAGGAGTCGCTCCACGATGTCCGGATGCTCGTCCGCCACGTTGGTGGTGAGGTCCGGATCGTCCTGCACCCGATACAGCAGCGGCTCTTCGCCCCAGATCGTGGCGTTGCACCACCACGTGTCGTCGATCACGGTGACCAGCGGGCCCCAGGCGACGGTCGCGTGGTTGCGGGCAGATGATCCGCTGCCCGTCAACAGCGGCCCCAAGTCCGCCCCCTCGACGGCGGGATCCAAACCGCCGGCGGCCAGGATCGTCGCCGCCACGTCGGTGTTCATCACCAGGTCATCGCGGGTCGTGCCGCGACCGGCGCCGTCCGGCGGCCGGATCAGCAGCGCCAGGTCGGCCACGGCGCGAGTCAGGGGGTGCCCTTGCTTGCTGACCAGGCCCTTGTCACCCGGATCGAACCCCAGGTTGTGCCCATGATCCGAGACCACGATCACCAGCGTGTCGTCCATGCGGCCACTGAGCCTCAGCGCCTCGAAGAAATGGCCGAACCAGCGGTCGCATAGCGTCACCTCGCCGGCGTAGTTGGCCTGGCAGCGCTCCAGCTCGCGCGCCGTATACATCCCCGCATGCGGCGCGTAGAGCGACTGGATGATCTCCGCGGTATCGTCCTCGACGGCGTCGTACAGACGCCGATAGTGCACCGGCGGTTCCCAGGGCTCGTGTGGATCGAATGAATCCACCACCAGGAAGAATCGCTCCGCGTCCCGGTTCTCGTAGATCCAACGGCTCGCGCTGCGGAAGAGCCGCGCCGGGTAGTAGTCGGCCTCGTCGCGGCGGAACTGGTTGTTGAGCAGGTACTGCCGGAAGAACTCGGTGCGCTGATGCACCGGGGGGAAGCGCTCCGGGACGTGATGCCGGATGGCGCCGGGCGGAAGCGCCGGACCCGAGCGAAAACGGTCGGTTTCCTGCCCGCGAATCCAGTCCCACTCGTCGAATCCGCGGTGGAAGTTCTTGGACGGCTTGAACTGGTGATAGCAATCGGTAAGCAGCGCCGTGCGGTAGCCCACCTCGCGCAGCCGCTCCGCGACCGTGTCCTGCTCCTCGGGAATCGGTCCCCATCCAGGCGCGCCAACGAAGTCGCCCTTCAAGTCCCGGTGACCGTGAAACGGATACGTCTTCAGGCCCGTGTGCACGGCGCGGCGAAACGGCAACGTCGGCAGCGACTCGGGATAGGCCCGCGTGAATCGCACCGACTCCTGCGCGAAGGCGTCGAGGTGCGGGGTCGAGATCCAGTCATTGCCGTAGGCGCCGAGATGGTCCTTGCGCAGCGTGTCGAAGATCACCAGGACGATATTCATGAGTGATGAAGCCCTTGCCGCCCTGAGCCGGGCGAGCGGGAAGCTGACCGACGGATCGTAGCCCAGCGGCACGCGAGGTTGCCGGCCGATGATTAGCTACCCGCCCTGCGCCTCCCGGGCGAGGACGAGCAGGTTTTCCAGCAGGCAATAGACCGTCAGCGGCCCGACGCCGCCGGGCACCGGCGAGTAGGCCGATGCGACCTGGGCCACGGACTCGGCGTCCACGTCGCCCTTCAGGCCGTCAGCGGTGTACGTGGCGCCGACGTCGACGATCACCGCGCCCGGCTTCACGTGCTCGCGCGTGATCAGCCCAGGTCGGCCAGCGCACGCGACCAGCACGTCCGCTTGCGACGTCACGTCGGCGAGACTGCGCGTCCGCGAGTGGCACATGATCACGGTGGCGTCGCGCGCCAGCATCAGCATCGCCGCCGGTCGCCCCACGCCGCGACTGCGACCAACAACCGCCACCCGGCGCCCGGCCATGGAAATTTCGTAGTGATCCAGCAAGCGCACGACGGCAGTCGCCACGCCCGGCGCCAGCTCGGATGCGCCCGCCAGCACCGCACCGATGGCATCGCCCGTAATCCGGTCGACGTCCTTCGACGACGGCAGGGCCGCGACGACACGTGCGGCGTCCACCGACGATGGCAGCGGCAGCGCCACGATGATCCCCTGGACCTCATCGTCGACCGCCAACTGCTCGACCAGCCTGACGGCCTGGGCAGTCGAGGATGTCTCGTCGAGCAGCTTCTCGGAAACTGGGACGCCCACCCGCCGCGCGCCCCGCGTGACCTGCCTGGTATA
>DAOUHO010000009.1:0-28513 GCA_034428595.1 Chloroflexota bacterium
ATGAACGACGCCGGGCGGGCGCTCACCGAGCGCCTGTTGCCGCTGCACCGGGCGCCGCTGGAGATTCGCAATCCGCTGTCGTCCGATGAGTCGACGCTGCGTCTGACGGGCCTGTCAACGATGTTGGAGACCCTGCGCGCCAACCGCCGCCACACCGATCGCGACCTGCTGCTCTTCGAGTGCCAGCCGGCATTCCTGCCGCGCCAGGACGACCTGCCGGACGAGCCGCTGCTGCTGACGGCCGTAATCGGGGAGCGCGTCAGCGCCGGGCGCTGGGACGAAGCCGAGACCGTCGAGCTTCCATTCGTTCGCGGCGTCGTCGACGAAGTGCTGGCGCGGTCGGGCGTTGACCTGTCCACCGTCAGCCACGACGCGGTCCAGCACCCGACGTTTGCGCCGGGGCAGGCGGTGGGAGTGACGCGATCCGGTCGGACGCTGGCCGCTTACGGCGCCATCGAGCCTGACGTGGCCGCCGCCTACGATCTGGACGAACGCGCCTGGGCGCTGCTGGTGGAGGTGGACGCGCTGCGGAAGGCCTCGGCCGGCCCACCGTCGTTCACTCCCTGGTCGGAGTATCCGGCCGCACTGCGCGATGTGGCCGTCGTCGTCGACGAGGGCATGGCTCAAGCCGAGGTGCTGGAGACCGTCCAGCGCGCCGGCCGTCCGCTGCTGGCATCGGTGCGCATGTTCGACGAATACCGCGGCGAGCAGATCGCCCCCGGCAAGCGCAGCCTGGCCTACGCACTCAGCTATGCGGCGCCTGACCGGACGCTCACGGACAAGGAAGCGGACAGGGCGCACAACCGAGTGGTTCGCGCCCTACAGCATCGGCTGGGCGCGGAGTTGCGGGGCTAGAGCCCGCGACACTGTTCGGGTTAGAGCGGGTAGCCCTGCACCCATACGTTCGTGAAGGTCACACTGCCGCCTTGCGTCCCAAAGTTCGCAGATAACCGGCTACCTGCGAATAAGTCTAGACAAACCTGATCGCTTGCAGACTAGGCGGATCGCCTACACGGTTCAAGCCGGTTGCGCGATCCGCGGTGTGACTATGTCGCCGTTCATGCTGAAGGTGTCGTCCAATGGAATGCCGCGTCAAGCTCCCGAAGCATCTTAAATGTATGGGAGGTCACCACTCCGAACTCGCGGCAGATATTTGGCAGTGGCACTCTCTTCTTGATGCTTGGGTTATAGACCTCTTGAGTCACCAGAGTTCTTCCGTGGACTCGGGCGTAGGCAACTAGCCAACCGTCGGCACCCGAGGCAAAGTCAGCCTTCGCCTGACCAAGGAACTGGGTGCTGCGGTAGACCCAAGCCATGATGTTTCCATATTCTGCGACAACCAGCGGCTCTCTGGACGAGGCGAACAAGCTGTTCGCCTTCTGGTTTGCCCAATCAGCCAAAAGACCGCCGCCCTGCTTGAGTTCTTCACGAACCCGGTCAATGCTCAGCAAGCGCTGCTCGCCGCAGTGATGGAGCAGGCAGTCCCAGAAACCTGGGCAGATATCCAAGCCGTAGTAGCGTCGGTACGCCTCGATGAACACACTGGAGTCCAGCAGAAATCCAGCACTCGCGCGATCGGTCACAACTGAGTGCTATTCCGCGCAATGAGTTGCTCGAATGTCTCGCCCTTGAGCCCGGTGAGAGCATAGGCTTCACGGTACAGCAGGCGGTCCTCGCGCACGGCACGGACTATGGCCTCCTCAAACCGGCGTCCGATTCGAGTGTTCTGGGTATTCCAGAAATTTCCTCCGCTGGGCCGGTCTCTGCGGCGCTCACTTGCCAGAAAGCGCTCATAAAAATCGAGAAACTCACTTCGTGTTGTCAGTTCGAGGTCCTGCGCCCGCCGTGCGGCGACCAGTTGACTGACCTTGAAGTGCCGGGCTATGGCGTCATATGCATCGTCCCGCTGCGTGATCTCGCTCCAAAACCGGCGAAGTTCGTCGCTGGGGATCAGGAACTCGGCAGCTGTCTGATCGCAGAACTTCTCGACGGCGTGATCCGACGGTTGAAGCGATTCAAACCTGGAAATGCCGGCCGCCCCGATGCAGATATGCGCCAATTCGTGGCAAAGCGTGAACATCTGAGCAGCCACAAAATCCGCACTGTTTATAAAGATGAGTGGAGCATATTCGTCCACAAGCGCAAACCCCTGGAATTCGTCACGGTCAAGTTTGCGGTGGGTGTTGTTTCCCACAATTCCATTGAAGACCACCAGCACACCAGCGTTCTCAACCTGGTTTCTAAGGCGCCTCAGTGCGCCGGACCAGGCACTGTCGGCTGCCGCCCAACCGCGCGTTAGGCCGAGGGCGTCGTGCATGGCCGTTGCCACTTTCTGAGTTGAAGAATCCAGGTCGTGGGCTCCAACGAATCCCAGCGATTCGCCGCCTTCCTCAATGATGTCGTCGCGCATCCACGCCTGGCGGCGCTGCATGAGATTCACCGTCTCCAGTAGGTCAGGACTCGGCCTCCTGCGCGCTTCGTCATTGGGAGTGCGGAAGTCGGCGATCGGCAAGCGATCGTCGGGAGGTTCGCCAAGGTACAGGTAACCCACTGGGGTGTAGGTGCAGCGAGCCAACTTGTCAGTTTGAGCGATGGTGATGCTGCCCGAGATTTCCCACTCGGACACGCGCTCCGGCTGGACTGCGATCTTCGCGGCGAGCTTGTCCACATCAAGCCCCGCCCGCTCTCTGGCCCAGCGCAGCACGGCGGGTTGCAAGGTCACCCGCAACTTGCTCAATGCACTCCCACTCCCCGCCGGACAATCGGCGCGAGGCTAGGCGAGATTATAGAGAGCAGCGCCGCACTGGAGCGCATGGAAATGCTCGCGGACATTGCCAGTACTTCGGGCGGGCGCGTGAAGCGATTACCTGTAGGCGGTCGTGACCTCTTTCGGCGTGAGAACTGCCGAATACACGCGACCGGGCGATTTGCGACTGCCGGTTTGTCAGCCTGGCGCTAGGACTCCTCAAACGCGACGTTGGCGGCGTGGACCTCGTCGGCGCAGGCGCGGTCGATGGGGACCGGCGTTGGGGAGTTGTTCTTGGCGATGTAGCCCTTGTCGGCCAGCCAGGCTTCGACCTCTTCGCCGCTGACGTCGGCCAGCATGCGGTCGTCGACCACCACGCAGGGCGACAGCGGCTGGCCGCTCTTGATCACCATCTCGTGGTAGTTCACCGGGCTGTTGATGATGTCCTTGTCCTCGTAGGACAGGCTGTACTTGTCGAAGACGGCGCGGACGCCGGCGCTCCAGCCGCAAACGGGCTTCAAATAGGCGACGATCTCGGGCGTGGACTGCGTGGCCATGGGGTTGTGTCCTTGGGAGATCCCGGCGGTCCGGGAAGGTGCTCTCCCAATTCTGTCAGATCGCGGACGGCATCGGTAGTGGCGGGAAATCCGTTCATGGTTCGACAGAGCCTGTCCTGAGCTTGCCGAAGGGCTCACCACGATCGTCGGTCGGCTCTGCCGGGCCAAGCGCCCAGCACCCGAGCCACTGCCGCCGTCGGTCATACTGGCGCCTTTGGAAGGGGGCTGATCGATGGGCAGGCTAAACCTCGGCAATGTGTTTCCGGCAATCGAGGGCGTGTTGGGCGACGGGACGCCGTTCCGCGTACCGGACGACCTCGGCGATCGACACACGGCCTTGCTGTTCTACCGCGGGCACTGGTGATCGCACTGTCGCCGGCAGTTGGCCGGCTACAACTGGGTGCTCGACACCCTCGACGCGATCGGCGTGGACGTGGTGGGACTCTCGGTCGACCCGCGTGAGGACATCGCGGCGCTCACCGAGCGCCTGGGGCTCGAGTTCTCGCTGGTGGGCGAGCTGGCCTATCCCGACGCCCTCAACGCCGTGGGCGCCTACCGCTTCGAGCGGCGCAGCGCCTTCCAGGCTACCGCCTTCGTGCTGGACCCGGACCGGCGAGTCGAGGCGGCCGTCTACTCGGCCACCAACGTCGGCCGCCTGATGCCCGAAGAGGTGATGCGCGCCTTCGGCTGACCCCGCGTCAGCCGGAGAGGTGCGGGTTCACCGAGGCCCAATCGGCGACGGCCGGGATGAGGCCCATGCCGATCGTCTCGTCGCGCAGGTGCTGCAGGTGCGCGTAGGCCGCGTCGAGCTCGGCCCGTTCGTCCGCGTCGCCCTCGGGCAAACGCCAGGCGACGCCGCCCGGACCAAGCGTGGTGGGCATGGCCATCATGACGTTGGTGTACGGCGCGCCGGTCACGAACGCGCCGCAGGGCCACTGGAAGGGCTCGCCGCCGCAGGCCGCCCGCACCATCATCGCGGTGAGGTGCGCCGGCGACTGGAACGACGAGCGTCCCCGCAGCTTGATGACGCGCGCGCCGCCGCCGAGCACGTGCTCGCGGATTGCCTGCCAGCCGGCGGCGTCCAACCCCACGCCGTTGGCCTGGGCGCCGCCGTTCACGATGTCGTTGAGCGGCACGCCGTCGATCCGGATGGCGTCCTTGTAGAGCGCCATCTCCTGGCCGTGTCCGCCGTAGGTGCGGCAGCCGACGATACGGTGCTGCGGCACGCCGAAATGCTGCGCCAGGCGCGTTTGCAATCTCGTGCTGTCCAGCGCCGCCAGCGTGGTCACGCGCTGCGGCGGCAGCCCCGAGTGCACCAGGGTCACCAGGCCGGTGATGTCGGCCGGGTTGAAGACGATGACCACCAGCTTGGCCTCGGGCGCGTGCTGGCTGATGTCCTGTCCCAGCTGCGCCGCGATCTCGGCGTTGCCGCGCAACAGGTCTTCGCGCGTCATGCCCTCGCGGCGCGGCGCTCCGCCGGAGCTGAGCACATAGGCCGCACCGTCCAGCGCCTCGCCCGCGTCCGTCGTCCAGGTGACCTGGGCGTCGGGAAAGGCGCAGTGGTAAATCTCTTCCGCCGCGCCTTCGAGGCCCGGTCCGTACGGGTCGTACATGGCGACGGTGTTGGCCGTACCGGTGGAGATCAGTGCTTGAACGAGATTGGATCCCACGGCGCCCGCCGCGCCCATCACGGCGACCTTGTCGGTGGTGAGGTAGCTCACGTCGCCCACCGCGCCCACTAGGCCCGCACCGCGGCCAGTTGCTCAGCCAGCGCGGCCTGCAGAATGCGGTAGTCGCTCGAGTAGTCGATCATCGTGAATCCCTGCGCGATGAGCTCGCGGGCACGGTCCACGTTCGGCGCGGGCAGCCCGGCCGGTTTTCCGGCGGCCTGGGCGCCGGCCAGGATTCTGGCGATGGCGTCCGCGTGATCGGCGTTGGTGAACATGTCGGCGCTCGTGAGACCCATGGACAGGGCCAGGTCGGACGGCCCGATGTAGGCCACGTCCATGCCGTCAACCTCCATAATTGCCTGGGTGTTGGCCACGCCCTCCAAGTCTTCGATCTGGGGGCAGATGATCAGGTTGTCGTTGGCCTGCCCGCTCCAGCCGCGGTCGATGGTGGCGCGCGAGGTGCCGGCCGAGCGGTGTCCGCGCGGCGGATAGCGCACGGCCTCGGCGATAGCCTCGGCCTGCTCCACGGTGCTCACGTGCGGGACCACCAGGCCCATGGCGCCCGCATCCAGGATCTGGCCGAAGCAGGCCGGATCGTTGGTCCAGGGGCGCACCAGCGGCACGCAATCCTGCGACTCGATGGCCCGGAGGCCTTCCGTGATCATCCCCAGGTCCCAGGGCGCATGCTCGGCGTCGATCACCAGCCACTCGCAGCCGCCCACCGCCATCACCTCGGCGGCGAGGGGCGACGCCAGGTTGAGCCACGAGCCTATGGACACTTCGCCTCGGCGCAGCGTGGCCAAGACCGGATTAGGAAATCTCACGAACGTCCTCCGTTCAATACGGACATGCTGGCCCGATTGTGACGCACTGGGCGACATCCGTGGCGTCGGCAGTCGCTCACTCCGAGCCGAGCTAGCTCTCACGTCGGGACCACGGCATCAGAGTTTGACATCCGGACATGCACAGTCGAAACTCTGGGCAATGCTCCCCGCCGTGCGTTGCTTCCGGGCAACGAACTGGCGGGGATATTTTTTGCTTCGGCGTCCGAATGCCTGATCGGGTCGTCGTCTACATCGATGCGCAGAATGCCTATAAGGGTGCGCGCATGGGTTGCCGTCAAAGCCACCTAAACCGATCGCCTCCCATTAGCGAACGATAGAATGCATCACGAGCACCCTTATGTAACTTGCATATGGGGTATACAAGTAAAAGAAAAATCGGGACTGCAGCTACACCCAAAATGGCAAACACAACCAAGCCTGTTATTGGAATATCTCTTGGCGAATCCGGTACAATGAATTCACTATTTGAACCCACGATAACCTTCCATCCACGCTTATCGGCATGGCTAGACAGACTCCGAATGAGATAGTACGAGGCGTACACACCTATAGATACATGCAGTACCAGTGCGATCAGTAATTGTTGTGCAAAGGTCATCCAGTACAGCGGCCCGCCATCGTCCATGCGAAATCACGAAGCCTCCTGCGATGAATTCAACACATACTCTAGCATACCAACGCGCCGGATTATGCAAGACACACGATGACAATTACCAAAGCTCTACAGAGGCGAGTGGTCGTCGTGAACATCATGCTCCGTCCCAAAAGAGATTTCCTAATCGGCGGACTCCGCGCCTGCCTGCTCGCGACTGTTGAAACCAGAGATTCCGTGGTGATTGAACTCGTCTAGGGAACCTTCGAACAAGCAGTGCCCCATGGCATGAATAGATCCACGGCCTTGTTCAGACCCTTCCTAGACAAATCACGCGCCGAGAACCCGTAGTTCCTACCTGTCACAGCACCAGAATGTGATGGAGGACTACCGGTAGGCTCGCGCGTGCATGTCCAAGTAGGTGCCGTAGGTGCCGGTGTGGGCCAGCAACTAACAATAGACGCGGTGCTCCGGAGCGTCGACTACCTTCACATGTCGGACCCACGGCACATCCTGGCTAATGGAGGTCTATCCCTTGGCACGCCTCAGGCCCGACTTACGCGCCTCCCGCTGCGACGCGATCAAGAACGACGAGGAAACCACCGCGCGCCCAGCAACACCGACTAGCGCCCCCGGACCTCAGCCCGAGAGGCACGCCATCACGGGGTCATAGTCGGGCAGCTCCACCACCTCTGGCGCGGTCTCGATGTGCGCGACCTTGCCCTCCCCGTCGACCACGACGACCACGCGGTTGGCGATGTTCTTGTCCTCGATCAGCACCCCATACGCGCTCGCCGTTGCCCCGAGCGGATTGAAGTCGCTCAGCACCGGATAGCTCACGCCCGTCTGCTCGGCCCAGGCCTTTAGCGTCCAGGTGTTATCCGTGGAGATCGCGACCGTCACCGTCCCCGCGAGCCCGCCCAGCTTCTCCTCGATGATCGGGAGCTGGTCGCTGCACACCGGCGAGAACGCCGCCGGCACGAAGTTGATCACCACCGTCGATCCGCGATGGTCGCTCAGCTTGAACGGCGCTGCGTCCTTCGGGGCCGTCGGAAGCTCGAAATCCGGGGCCTCGTCGCCCACTGTCAATGTCGTCGTTTCTGACATCACATGCCTCCCGCAAAAGTACTTGCCGCGATCGTACGGGCCGCCGCCCGCGCCCACAACGCGGGCCGGCTAGCGATAGGCCGACGCCTGCATGCCGAACCAGGTGGCGTAGGTGCCGTCGCGCGCCAGCAGCTCCTCGTGGGTGCCGTGCTCGGACACCCGCCCGTCCTCGATGACGTAGATGCGGTCGGCCATGCGCACGGTCGAGAATCGGTGCGAGATCAGCACCGCCATGTGGTCCGCGGTCAGCTCCCGGAAGCGCTGGAAGACCTCGTACTCGGTGCGCGCGTCCAGTGACGCGGTGGGCTCGTCCAGGATCAGCAGTTGGGCGTCGCGCATGTAGCCGCGGGCCAGCGCGATCTTCTGCCACTCGCCGCCGGAGAGCTCGGTACCGTCGCCCCACCAGCGCCCCAGCGTGGTGTCGTAGGTGTCGGGCAGACCGTCGATGGTCTCGGCCGCGCCGCTGCGCCGCGCCGCCGATTCCACCAACTCTCGCACGTCCTTGAGCGGCAGGTTGCCGTAGCCGATGTTGTCGTTGGCCGTGGCGTGGAACTGGACGAAGTCCTGGAACGTCACGCCGATCTGACTGCGCACGCTGGCGACGTCGTACTCGCGCAGGTCCACGCCGTCCAGCGTGACCCGCCCCTGCGACGGATCGTAGAGGCGGGTGAGCAGCTTGACGATGGTGGTCTTGCCCGCGCCGTTGGCGCCGACCAGGGCGATGGTCTCGCCGCAGTCGATCTTGAGGTCGATGCCGCGCAGCACCGGCTCGCGCACGCCGGGATAGCTGAAGTGGACGTCGTGAAACGCCATCCCGTCGCGGATCGGTCGCGGCACTGGTCGTTGCCCGGGATCGGGGCGAATCGTCGGCTCGAATGCCAGAAAGTCGAAGAGGTTGGTGAGGAACAGGTTGGCCTCGTACATCGAGTTCACGTCGGCGAAGATCCGCCGCAGCCGCTCCTGGGTCTGCACCAGCGCCTGGTGATAGAGCGTGAGGTCGCCCAGCGTCAGCCGCCCCGCGATGGTGGCCAGCGCGACGAAGATGTACAGCCCGGACGCCGTGCCCGCCGACACGATGCCCAGCGCGAAGGTGATGCTCTCGCGCGACAGCGTGAGCTTGCGATTCTCGCGGTAGAAGCGGGCAAACGTGCGGCGGTACTGCGCCAGCAGGTGGCCGCCCAGGTCGAAGAGCCGCACCTCCTTGACCGTCTCGTCCGACGTCATGACGTAGCCCAGGTACCAGAGCCGGCGGGCGTCGGGCGCGCGCCGCCAGTTCATCCGATAGCGCGCGCGGGCGAACCACATGTCGGCGCCCAGGTATGGAATGGAGGTGACCGCCACCACCAGCAGAATCCACCACGCCAGCGCCGCCAGCAGCGCCGCCACCGACACGAGCTGGATGAAGCTGCCGGCCAGCGAGAAGACGTTGGTGACCAGCCCGGTCGGGCGCATGTTGGCCTCGCGGCGAGCGCGCTCCAGCATGTCGTAGAACTTGGAGTCCTCGAAGTAGGCTAGGTCCAGCGTCTCGGCCTTCTCCAGGATCATGATGTTGATCCGGTTGGAGAAGCGGTCGCCAAGCATCGCTTGCAGCGCGTTGCCCCCGTGATCGAGCGCCGTGCCGATCAGAGCCAGGGCCAGCTGCAACACCACCAACGTGACCACGCGGTTGACCGAGTCGCCGCCCCCACCGACGGCGATGGCCTCGACGACCGCGTCGATCACCAGCTTCGTGAGCCATATCGTGGCCGCCGGAATCAGCGCTCGAACCGCGGTGATCGCGGCCACTCCGGCGGTGAGGCCGGGACTCGTTTGCCACACCATGGCCATCACGCGCGGCGTGTAGGCAAAGGTGGCGCCCAGGGCGCGCGCGAACTCGCGCGGGCTGAAGGAAGCCCGCCCCGACGACCGCCCGTGCGCGAAATCCATGAGGGCGATGAGATCCGAGACTCGACCTAGACTAGAGGCTAGCAGCGCAACCGCGCCGATGAACCAAGCGGAGACGTGCCATCGACCTCAGCAGGCGGGCTTGGCGGGAGACCACGGCTCGTGCGAGCCCGGAGTGGTCGGCACGGAATTTCGAGTTCGCCATACTCGCTGCCTAGTCGAAAGGTTTCGGGAAATCCGCTCCGTGGTACAGGCGAGCTCCGGCAACGACGGCTCTCAAGGCGTCACGCGCTACGCCACCTGGGCCGCGCGAATGGTTGTGCTGGCGGCGTTCTTCGATCTCTTCATGCAGTTTCCGATCATGGCGCCGCACGCGCGGGACCTCGGCGCGTCGGCCACGCTGGTCGGCGTGATCGTCGCGGCCTACTCGGTCACGAATCTCTTCGGCAATCTGGCGGCCGGGTTCGTCCTCGACCGGTGGGGGCGTCGGCTTCCAGTGCTTCTCGGTTTGGGAATCACGGCGCTGGCGGTGCTCAGCTACGCGGTTGTCCGGTCGCCGGAGCAGCTTCTGGCCGCGCGAGCGATCCACGGCCTTGGGGCGGCCGCATTGACGCCGGGGGCCTTCGCCATTCTGGGAGACCGCGCCGTGACCGAGCGGCGAGCGCGGGCGATGGCGCTTGCCGGCGCCCTGATCGCGGTTCCGGCCATGATCGGACCGCCAGCCGCCGGGCTGCTTCGCGACGCGTTGAGCGCCAACGCCGTGTTCCTGGCCGACGCCGCGTTCCTGGTGGCCACGCTCATCATCTTTGCGACCACCTCGCGAGGGGCATGGCGCCCGTCGGATTCACGCACCATCGAGCGCGGCGCCGAGTCGCTTGCCTCCCTGTGGCGCAGCCGATTGTTGTGGTCGGCCTATGCCGCGCAATTCGCCATCACCGTCGGCGTCGGGGTCCTCGTGACGCACCTGCCACTCGTGCTGGAAGACCAAGGAGAAACGGCCGCACGGTCCGGCGTCAGCTTCGCGATCTACGCGCTGGTGTCAATGCTGGTGATGGCCAGTCCCATCGGGGGCGCCAGCGATCGCATCGGACGATTCATCCCGTTGATCGTTGGACTTTTCGGAGTTGCCGCCGGACTGGCCGTGGTCGGAATGTCCGCCGGCTACGCCGGGATTGTCATCGGCATGGCCGTCTTCGGCCTCGGGTACGGGCTCGTATTTCCTGCCGCGGCGGCGTTGGTGACGGAAGCCACCGGCGCCCGGAGTCGCGGGAGGGTGTTTGGAGTGTTCTACGCGGTGTATTCGCTGGGCGTGGCCGCCGGTGCGGCCGGCAGCGGGCGACTGGCCGGGCAATTCGATGACATGGTCGGGCTGCCGTTCTTCGCGGCGGCCGTCGTCGTGCTGGCTGCGCTGCCCATCGTCGCGACGCTCAGGTACGCGACGAGATCGCGGGGGTGAAGCTGCACTCAGCCAGATCCTGGGACGAGGACGACCGCACGCTCGCCGGTCGATTCGCGCTAGCTAGCGCTGAAGACTTGGACTCCCCGTCCGCTCGATGCTGATCCCGGCCTAGGCGTACCAGGGCAGCATCGGCTCGACGGCGAGCACCAGGAATACCAGCGCGAGGTAGACCAGGGAGAACTTGTAGGCGTCCAAGGCCTGCTTGGAGCCGGCGCCGTTGCGCAGGGGCCAGGAGGCGCGCAGCCAGTAGGCGCCGAGCAGCGTCGCCGCCAGGGCAAACGCCAGCCCGCCGTAGCCGGCGGCCAGCGGCAGCCACGCCAGGGCCGTCAGCAGCAGGATGTACAGCATGATTTGCACGGCGGTATCGCGTGGACTGGCGACGGCCCCCAGCATGGGGATCTTGGCGGCGGCGTAGTCATCGCGCAGCACCAGCGACAGCGTCCAGAAGTGCGGCGGCGTCCAGAAGAACACGAAGGCGAACATGTACAGGCCGACAGCGTCGACGTGCCCTGAGACGGCGGCCGCGCCGATCAGCGGCGGAAACGCGCCGGCGGCGCCGCCGATCACGATGTTGTTCCACGAACGACGCTTCAGCAGGACGGTGTAGACGAGCACATAAACCGCGGCCGCCGCGAGGGTGAGCAGCCCGGCAAGGAGGTTGGTGGTGACCGCGAGGGCGACGACGGCGATCGCCACCAGCACCAGCCCGGCAATGACGGCGGCGGCCGGGCCGACTCGACGCGACGCCACCGCGCGTTCGCGGGTGCGCCGCATCCGGGCGTCGATGTCGGGCTCCAGGCCCTGGTTGATGACGTTGGCCCCGGCGGCGGCCACCGCGCCGGCGAGCATGACAGCCAGCAATACGGCGGGCTCGGGGCTGCCGGCGGCGGCCTTCCACGCCCCGGCAGCGGCCGTGAAGACGAGCAGCAGGATAATGCGGGGCTTGGCGAGCTGGAAGAGGTGGCGCGCCAACTTGGGCATCAGCGGCGCCGCGGAGTCAGCGCCAGACCGAAGTGGATCACCACGACCCACCAGAGCAGCGTGGCGAGCGCCAGATGGAGCACGCGCAGTTCCGGCCGCAAGCCGATGGCCATGGTCGTCACGCCGACGGCGAATTGCGCGGACGAGACGAGGCCCGCGCCCAGGCTCAAGTTGAAGGCAAGACCGATTCCCCCGCGCCGCCAGACCTGCCAGGCGGTGAAGAAGAACGTCAGAAGCAGAGCCGAGGCGGCGCCCCGATGCAGCATGTGCAGGGTCAGGTTCTCCGCGCCCACGCTGCCGTCGCAGAGCGGCAGCGTGGGGCAGCCGGCGCTGGAGTTGGTGCCCACGATGGTGCCGCCCACCAGCACCACGAAGGCGGTCGCGACCAGCAGCGCCCGCGTGCGGCGCACGCCGGGCAGCGCCGCGCGGGCCAGGCCCAGCGCCTGGAGCCCGCCGATGGTCAGCAGGGCCAGGGTCAGCAGGGAGAAGGTGAGATGGGCCAGCCGCACCATGCCGTGCAGCTCGGTGAGGACGGTGGCGCCGCCCAACCCAGCCTGGGCGATGATGGCGACCAGCGCCCCGAGGAGCAGGCGGTTGGTTTGGCGGTCGACGGCCCGCGCCCGAAACGCGTACCACGCGGCCAGAGCGGTGGCGAGCATGGTGACGCCGGCGTAGACGCGGTGGCCGAACTCGATGGCGGTGGCGCCCTCGAGCTCGGGAACGATCACGCCCTCGCACAGCGGCCAGTCGGGACAGCCCAATCCGGCCCCGGACACGCGCACCCAAGCGCCGTAGGTGATCAGCCCGATGGTGAGCACCGCGGCGCCCATGGCCCACTGCCCGGCGCGGCGCACATGGACCGCGGACGCATTGCCGGATGCTCTCACGAGGTCGCTACGCTCCTAGCCGGCTTGGAATGACACGAGGGCCAGCGCCGCGAGCAGCAATGCCGGCAGCAGCGTCCAGGAGATCTCGGCTGGCCGACCGCCCACGACGCTGCGGGCCGCCGTGGATCGCACGCGCATACGCAGCGCGGTGACGACAACGGCGGCCTCGACAACGGCCAGGATTCCGACGACAAGCCAAAAGCCAAGGGTGTGCATCAGGGCAAGGGTAGCGAGCCGGCGCCGGTCGTGGCGGCCGGCAACCGTAAAGGCCGCGGCGCACGGTACATGCGGGAGCGCCGCCGGTCGAGGGCCGGGTCGCAGCCGTTTGCCACGAGGGCGCGCCTTCTACTTGACGAGGCGGGTCTCTGGGTAGAACGCGGCCCAGGCGAACCAGAAGTGGTTGGCGTAGACGACGGGCGGAAGTTGAGTGCCCTCCAGCGGTCCCAACACCGCCTCGCCGGCGATCGACCAGGTCGAGCCGGTCTCGCGGTCGGTGAAGGCCCCGTCGCCGGGCTCGAAGGTCAGAGTGCGGCCGGCGACCTCACGCCCAAACGCCACCCCGGACCCCACGGCCTTGGCGTCGGCGATGGAGCGGGCGTCGAGCGCGCTGGCAGTCTCGGGTGACCAGAACACGACCACCGGCACGCTGCCAACCACGTCGTTGACAACTCCCACGTTTTGCAAATGGGTGAATGCGTAGGCCGCGGCCTCGCCGCCCAGCGCAATGGCCACGACGCGCTCCCCCGACCGCAGCCGGTCGTCCAAGGGCCCGCGGAAGAGAAACGGGCTGCCGCTGGCCGCGTCGTAGCCGGGGTAGGGATTGCGGCCGTAGTCGCGGCCAAAGCCCGTGTCGCGTCCGAGAACCACCCCATTGGGGAACGACGCCTTGAATTCCCCGTAGCCGATGAGCTGCGCGGGTAGGGGGTCGAGAAAATACCCGGCCAGGTCGCCCACGATGCCCTCGCCGGTGAGTTGCTGCCACCAGGTCTCGGTGACGTCGTCCCACATGATCAGGTCGCTGTTGCGCAGGTTGCCCGACACGCCGAAGCGCATGGTGGCGCCAAGCACGTCGCGGTCGAACACCAGCGACGAGTTGCACAGCGGGCAGAAGGTCACGGCGACGGGCCGTCCGCCGACCACGTCGTTCGCGATCTCGTGCCAGGTCAGGATCTGGAGCGGGTAGGCCCGCACGTCACCGTCGTTGGCGTAGACCACCACGGGCTCGCGGTCGTCGAGCCAGGCGTCCGCTTCGGTCACGCCGACGAACTTCGGCGCGTCGATCGGCGGGATGCCGTCGCGCGGCACGCCGCCGGAGAGGATTTCCCCGTAGGACACCACGCTGAGGTCGAAATTCGTCTTCCATCCGCTCCCCCGCCAGAAGTCGATCTGTCCCTGGTGACGCGGGTCCGGCGCGACCAGGCGCGGCTCGCGTCGCGCGACGACGCTCCCCGGAAGCGTGATGGCCCCGTCGGCCAGGACGACATCGGCCGCCTGAACCGGCGTGGGCGACGGCGCGGCCGTGGTGGGCGCCGCCGTGGCTGTGGGCGCTTGGGTGGCGGGGACGGGAGTTTCCGGCGTGGAGGCGCTCTGGGCGGTGGCCGTTTGCGGGGCTGGGAGCGGCGACGGGGCTTCAGTCGTCACGGCGGCCGTCGGCGGCACCGAGGTCGGTGCAGACGGGCTCGCGGGCGCCGTGGACGTGTCTTCGGAAGTCGTCGCCGACTCACCGCAGGCGGTAAGCAACCCGCTCGCGCCGCTACCCAGGGCGAGAACCGCAGCGCCACGCATCAGCCGTCGGCGGGAAAGGGCCGGGAGTCTTCTCATACGGCGCTCGTGAATCGTGGCGGGGACTTTCCGGTTCTCTCGACCCTACGGCAGCGTTGGCGTGACGTTCGGGAAGTTACCGGACATAGCGTCAGGCCGGCGTCGACGGCATGAGCTCGACGCCGCGGGCGGCGCCCAGGGACCGCAGCGGCGTCTCGATGGCCAGGTCCAGCGTCATCATGCGGCGCGGGCACGTGGCGCAGGCGCCGGTGAGTTCTAGCCGCACGTAGCCGTCCGGCGTGGCGCCCAGGTAGCGCAGTCCGCCGCCGTCGACGGCCATCTGCCGGGCCGCGTGCTGCAGGACCTGAGCAACCGCCGGCGACGCGCCGGTCACCACGCGCGCGCCTCCGCCGAGTGAAACGTATCGACCCCGCCCCGCAGCGAGCCGTCCGGCGCGGCCAGAATCGTCACCGGGCTGGCAAAGGCCGACTGCTCCGGATAGGGCGGAACCTGCACGTCCCACCCGCGCGCCCGCAGGTCATCGTGCACCGCATCGCCCAGACGGGCGTCGGCGGTGACCCACGGCGTGCTCGCGTCGACGCGCGGCGCGTCGATGGCCGCCTGCGCGCTCATCTCGTGGTCGACGACGTGGGAAATGATCTGCGAGACGCAGTTGGTGATGCGCCGCCCGCCCGAAGCGCCCACGGCCAGAAGCGGGCGGCCGCCCCGCGTGACGATGGCGGGCGTCATGTTGCTGAGGCCGAACGAGCGCGGCCGCAGGGAGTTCGGGCGCCCCGGCCGCGGGTCGAACCACCACATGCCGTCGTTCCAGCAGATGCCGGTGCCGCGCGGCACGATCTCCGCCCCCCAGGCCCCGCCCAGGGTGTTGGTCAGCGACACGAACCTGCCGTCGCCGTCGGCCGTGCACAAATGCGTGGTGGACGAGTCGCCCTTCAGGCGCTCGATTTCGCGGTCCGCCGCCATGTACGCCCATGGATCGCCGGGATCGCCGGACGCCGGGGCACTCCGCGAGTCGATCAACTCGGCCCGCGCCCGCGCGTGCGCCTTGCCGACCAGCTCGGCCCAGGGCGCGTCGACGAAGTCCGGGTCGCCCATGTGGACGAACCGGTCGACCTGCGCCAGACGCGACGCCCAGATGTAGGCGTGCAGACGGCCCGCATCGACCTGGTTCCCGGCTCCACCGTACGCCTGCTCGAAGACGTTCAATGTGCCGGCGGTCGTCGGCCCCGCGCAGCCCGGGCCCGGCGTGACGACGGTAGTGTCGCGATAGGCCGTTTCGAGCGGCTCCATCGCCCAGGCGCGGTATTGGGCCAGGTCGTCGCGGCGCAGCGCGCCGCCGTTGGCCTCGCAGTCGTCCGCGATGGCCCTGGCCAGGTCGCCCCGGTAGAAGGCGTCCGGTCCGTCGCGGGCCACGGCGTCCAAGCTGTCGGCCAGGTCGGGCTGCACGAGCAGGGGCTCCTCCCCCACCTCGGCGCGGGGCGGCCCGCCGTCGGCGTAGTAGACGCGCCCCAGCTCGGCGCGGCGCTGCCCGGCGGCGGCGTGGCGGCCCATCTGCAGCAGGTCGAACCAGGTCAGCCGCGACCCGCGACGCGCCAACGCAACCGCCGGCTCGACCAGGTCTCGCCATGGCAGCCGGCCGTGCCGCTCATGCAGCAGCGCCAGCCCCGCGACCGCGCCGGGAATCGACATCGACGACCACCCGATCAGGTTGGCGTCGTCCACCACCCCCGGCCAAAGAAAGGCGCCGAGGGCCCCCCGGCCGTCCAGGGGATACCGGTCGGGCGTTGCGAGGGCGGGCGACTGCATGGGAAAGGCCACCACGTCGGGGCCATCTGGTCCGGCCACCACGGCGTACCCGCCGCCGCCGATGCCGCTCGACCACGGCTCGGCCACGCCGACGGCGAAGGCCGCCGCCACCGCCGCGTCAACCGCGCTGCCCCCGGCCTGCAGCGTGTCCAGGCCAATCGCGCTGGCCTCCGGATGCTTGGTGGCGACCAAGCCGCGCTGCCCTTCCACCTCGGACTTGCGGATCGAGACTTGGGTCCGGCTGGAATCCATCATGCAACCACCGTTTCTGCGAAGAGCGCACTCACCGATTCGCCCGTATGGATGCGCCGGATGGCCTCGGCGAGCAGAGGGGCAACCGGCAGCACGCGAATCTTTTCCTGGGGCCGGCCCGGCTCAAGCGGGATGCTGTCGGTCACCACCATCTCCTCGAGCGGCGACGCCTCCACGATTTCGTAGGCCTCGTCGGTGAACACCGGGTGCACGCAGGCGGCGTAAACGGCCCGCGGCTCTTGTTTCAAGATTTCGCGCAGGCCCTCGCGTATCGACTGCCCGGTGACCACCTCGTCCTCCACGTAGAGCACCGTGCGTCCGCGCACGTCGCCGACCAGCCCGCGAACCATGACCTCGGCGGTGAGCGGGTCGCGGAACTTGTCCAGCACGGCCAGCGGCGCTCGCAGCCGCCGCGCGCATTCGCTGGCGGTCTTGATGCGCCCGGTATCGCCCACGACTACCAGATCGTCGAATCCCAGGTCTTCGAAGTGCTGGGTGAGCAGCGGCATTCCCGTCAAGTGGTCACTGGGGATGCTGAAGAACCCGCCGATCTGTTCGGCGTGCAGGTCGAGCGTGAGCACGCGGTTGGCGCCGGCGGTGGCCAGCAGGTCGGCGACCAGGCGCGCCGTGATCGCCACGCGCGGCTGGTCCTTCTTGTCGGACCGCATGTAGGGGAAGTACGGCACGACGGCCGTCACCCGCGCGGCCGAGGCGCGGCGCAGGGCATCGATCGTGATGAACAGCTCCATCACGGATTGGTTGACCGGTCGGCGTGAGGTTTGGATCACGAATACATCGGCCTCGCGCACGTTCTCCAATACCCGGACAAACGTGTTGTCGTTGCCGTACTCGAAGGTCTCCATGGCGCCGGGCTCGCAGCCCACCTCGCGGCAGATTCCCTCGGTCAGCGCCGGGTGGCCACGGCAACCGAAGACCATCAGCCCGTTGTCGTGCATGCTCAAGCGCCTTCCGTGGAGTGCCACCGGTCAGCGGATGGGGTCGTAGCACACGGTGACCGGGACAGGGCTGTGGCGCAGCACGTGCGTCGCGGTGAATCCGAGATCGCACTCGTGCTGTCCCAGGAATCGGTGCGCGCCGACCACGATCGACGAGGCGTCGTGGCGCAGCGCCGCCGCGATGATGGCCGTCGAAGCCGCGCGCGCCTGGCACACCTCGGTTTGCACCTTCACGCGGCGATCGCCCACGTGCTTCTCAGCTGTCGCCAGGATGGCTTCCGCCTGCACCAGCGCTTGTTCGTCCGAGGTTTCCAGCGGTCGCTGATGGCCGACCTCGATCACATGGAGGAGCAGCAGAGGGCACCGGCGCCGTCGCGCCAGCAGCGCGGCGGTGCCGGTGACGACTTCGTCCATATGCCCACCATTGACAGCCGCCGCAACCGGTCCCTGGCCGTCTGCGTCCACGCTGGCCGGCGCCGCCTAGCCGGCGGCCGCCGCCACCGCCTCGTCCTCAGCCGCCGGGCCCAAGATCGCCGACCGCACCGCCTGGTCGACTCGTTCCGCCACGTCCGCGTTCTCGCGCAGGAACGTCTTGGCATTCTCGCGTCCCATGCCGAGCCGCGTGCCGTCATAGGAGTAGTGGGCGCCGCTCTTGGTCAGAATTCCCTGCTCGACGCCGAGGTCCAGCAGGTCGCCCTCCCGCGAGATGCCGGTGCCGTACATCATGTCGAACTCCGCCGTGCGGAACGGCGGCGCGACCTTGTTCTTGACCACGCGCACCCGCGTGCGAGCGCCCACGCTCTCGGTGCCAACTTTGATCTGTCCAATGCGCCGAATATCGAGCCGCAACGAAGAGTAGAACTTCAAGGCGCGTCCGCCCGGCGTGGTCTCCGGATTGCCGAACATGACGCCGATCTTCTCGCGCAGCTGGTTGATGAAGATGACGATGGCGCGCGAGCGATTGATGTTGGCCGTGAGCTTGCGCATGGCCTGCGACATCAGCCGGGCCTGCAAGCCCACCTGCATATCGCCCATGTCGCCCTCGATCTCGGCCCGCGGGACCAGCGCCGCCACCGAGTCCACCACAATGATGTCCACCGCGTTGCTGCGTACGAAGACGTCGGTGATCTCGAGCGCCTCTTCGCCCGTGTTCGGCTGCGAGACGATCAGATCGGCGATGTTGACGCCGAGCTTTTCGGCATAGGCCGGGTCCAGCGCGTGCTCCACGTCCGTGAACACCGCGGTCCCGCCCGCGCGCTGCGCTTCGGCCACCGCGTGCAGCGCCAGCGTGGTCTTGCCCGAACTCTCCGGGCCGAAGATTTCGACCACGCGGCCCCGCGGCAGCCCGCCCACGCCCAAGGCAAGATCGATGCTCAACGAGCCGGTGGAGACGACCGGAATGGGGTCACGGGCCTGGTCGTCCATGCGCATCACCGAGCCGGCGCCGAACTTGCGCTCAATCTGCGCGATGGCCGAATCGATGGCGCCCGAGCGCTCGTCAGACATGGATTTCCTCCCTGGGCCGGAGGCGCTCGCCGCGCCGCGTCATGGTAACCGAGAGGCCGCGGCCAGGCATCCGCAGCGGGCGACGGTTGCCCTGACCGCGGTTGCGGGCTAGCTTGCAGCACGGCTCCGAATCCGAGGCCCTTGCGATGCTTCCGACGACGATGACCGCCGCCGTGCTCCACGGCCCTGGCGACTTGCGTATCGAGACCCGCCCCATCCCCGCCGTCGAGCCGACCGACGTGGCCGTGGACGTGGCGTTTTGCGGCATCTGCGGCACGGACCTGCACTACTGGGACGGCTGGACCTTCGACGCGTGGCTGCCCAACTACGACCAGCCGTGGGTGCCCGGCCACGAGTTCACGGGCACGGTCGTGGCGGTCGGAAGCGCAGTACCGGACCTGCAGGTCGGCGACCGCGTGGTCGTCGAGCCGCGCACGCCCTGTCAGACCTGCGCGCCGTGCCGCAAGGGCATAACGAATTTCTGCACCAGCATGCGCGGCATGCGCGGCAGCGGAGCCTGGGCCGAGTACACGGTCGTGGACCATCGCAACGTCGTGCGGTTCCCGGAACACCTGGACCCGCAGCTGGTCAGCCTCACCGAGCCGCTGGGCTGCGTGTTGCGCGGGTTCGACCGCATTGACATCACGGCCGGAGATTTCGTGTTCGTGGCCGGGGCCGGACCGATAGGCCTGCTGGCCCTGCAGATGGCCAAGCACAGCGGGGCCGCGCGGGTGCTGGTGAGCGAGCCCCACCCCTCGCGCCGCGACCTGGTAGCGGAGCTGGGCGCCGACGTCATTCTCGATCCGACCACCGACGACGTGCCGGCGGCGGTGCGCGACGCCACGCGCGGGCTCGGGGCCGACATCTGCATCGAGGCCGCCGGCGTGAACCCGGCTTTTCAGGCCTGCATTGACAGCGTGCGCGACAGCGGCACGATTCTGGTGCTGAGCCTGGCCAACCCGGAGGCCACCTTTGACCTCAAGCCCTACGACCTGTTCTCGCACGAGCTGCGCATCGTGGGCAGCAACACCCGGCTCAACACGTTCCAGCGTGCCCTGGACCTGGTGCCGCTACTGGACCTGGAGCCCATCGTCACCGAAGTGCTGCCGCTCACGGAGGCGGTCCACGGCGTGCGCCGCGCCAAGGCCGGCGAAGGCGGCAAGATCGTTCTCGACTGCCGCGGCGGAAACTGACCTGCTCAGCCCGGATAGTCGATAGCGATCGCGTCACCGTGCGCGGGGGAGTCGTTCGCCACGGCTTGACGGGCGGCTAATGGATTCGGTCAGCCAGCGTCTCGTCCCACGCGTCGGTCACGTCCGGCTCGACTGCAATCCGCGCATCGGCTAGTACACGATGGCGCTCTGCGTGCGGACGCCGCGCCAGTTCGCGCAGCGATCCGCGGGGCATGCCCCGCGGTTCACGGTGAAGCGAGGCGCCCGGGAACAGGCGGTCCGCTTCCTCCGACGTCATGTTCCCTTGCGCCGTCATGCCCGAGCTCCCTGTGTCATTCCCGCGAACTATGTCTTCCCAAGAGCGGGGAGCGGGAATCCAGCCGCCGCCTACAATACGCGCCCGCGAATCGCCCTGAAATGAAACCCGCCCATGTCATTTGAAGAACGCCTGACCGAACTGGGCATCGAGCTGCCCGACGCGCCGCGGCCGATGGCCAGCTATGTGCCGGCGGTGCGCAGCGGGGTGCAGCTCTGGATCGCGGGGCAGCCTCCGGGTCCCGATTGGGGCGGCGGGCAGATCGGCCGGGAGTACACGATCGAGCAGGGCGCCGCCGCGGCCCGCGCCGCCGGGCTGAACATCCTGGCCCAGGTGCGGCAGGCCGCCGGGTCGTTGGACCGGGTGCGCCAGGTCATCAAGGTCGTCGGGTTCGTGAACGTGGCGCCGGGGATGGACCAGGCCCATCGGGTGGTCAACGGCTGCTCGGACCTGATGGTGGAGGTGTTCGGCGACGCGGGCCGTCACGCACGCTCCGCCGTGGGCACGAGCACGCTGCCCATGAACATCCCGGTGGAGATCGAGGCGGTGTTCGAGTTGGAGGCCTAGCGTCCGCCCACGCACTGCGTGGAGCCCTTGCGAAACTCCTCCGTCATTCCCGCGGAGCCTGTCCCCGCGACGGCGGGGGATGGGAATCTAGCGGCCGCTCAGTCTGTTCCCTCACGATTAAGGGCGGTTCGCGAACCGCCCCTACCTCCTTTTCAAGACATCTCCTTAAGCAGGAACGGCCCGCACGATGGCGGACCGTTTCTGCGTCTCCGAACGTCAGGCCCGCAACCGGTGGCCGCGGGCGAAGACTCGCGCTAGCTCGCGCGCACCTTCTCTGTTCGGGGACCCTTCGGACTGGCATCACCCATACAGATCACCCCCTTCGCGTTTCGGGATATTCCGGCCAGCAGCCGGTGCCCGTTATGCGGCAAGTGTACGTCACGGGGGCGGTTGGCGTTGTGAAAGGGTCGTGGGCGACTTTCACATCTGAGCGCCGTGCGGTGACCCTGCACCGGTGGGCACCCTCGATCTGTCGGTTGACTTGCAGGGATGGATTCCCGCCTTCGCGGGAATGACGGACTCAAAGTTCCCCGCTACCTGTGAAGGGGTCTGGCTCGGCCTCGCCCGGTGGCCGCTAGCTCCGCGCGTCAAGCCCCCACAGCTCGTGGTTTGGCTCGCGGGCCATGAGACGTTCGCCGGCCTCGGACACCGGCATGCCCTCGAAGAGCACGACGTTCATCAGCTCGACGATTGGCATTTCCACTCGCAGGCGTTGGGCGAGCCGCAGCGCCCCGCGCGCGGCTTCCACCCCTTCGGCCACCATCACCATCTGCGCGGTGATCTCGTCGAGCGGCCGGCCTTGCGCCAGCTGGCTGCCCACGTAGTGGTTGCGGGATTTAGCGCTGCCGCACGTCGCGATCAGATCGCCCACGCCGGCCAGGCCGCTGAAGGTCAGGGGGTTCGCCCCGGCGGCAACCCCGAGGCGGGTCATCTCGGCGAGCCCCCGCGTCATCAAGACCGCCTTGCCATTCTGGCTGGAGCGCAGGCCGTCGGCCATGCCCGCACCGATTGCGATGACGTTCTTGAGCGATCCGGCCAGCTCGACGCCGATCACGTCGTCGCTCGTGTAGGCGCGGAACCACGGCGCGCGCAAGGCCCGCTGGACCGTCCGCGCCACTTCCGGGTCCGCCGACGCCACGACCGTGGCCGCGGGCTCGCGGGCGGCGATTTCACGCGCGAAGTTGGGGCCCGAAACCACCGCGAACCGATCGGTCAGGTCGCCGCCCACGAGCTCGGCCAGGGCCTCCGAGACCCGCGCGCCCGACGGCGGGTCCAGGCCCTTGATGCCGCTGACCAGGATGGCCGACGGCGGCAACCAGCGCTCCAGTTGGTTCAGGTTCTCCGCCAGCCGCCGCATGGGAACGGCCAGCACCACCACCGCGGCGCCGTCCAGCGCCGCGGCTGCGTCGTGGGTGATGGTGAGCGTATCGGGGAGCGGTATCCCGGGCAGGAAGCGGGTGTTCTCGCGCCGGCGCGCCATGGCGTCGGCCTCGGCCGGGTCGTGAACCCACAGCACGCACGCGCCCCCAACGTCTGCCACCAGCGCCGCCAGCGTGGTGCCCCAGCTCCCCGAACCGATGACGGTGACGCGCGTCGGAGTGCCCTCAGTGTTGGCTCTTGGCCGCACCAGTGTAGGCGTGGGCGGCCGCCTGGCACGGCGCGCCGACCCGTTGGGCATCTAGGTCGCGCCGCGCTAGCCTTGCGACAGCCGTCCGGTCGTTCGAACGGCGGCACGCAGGATTCAGCATGGACCAGCCCACGGCGGAAGTGCGCGCGGCGCTGCGCACGCTCGAGGACCCATTCCTAGGCGCGGCGTTTAGCGAATACAACCTGGCGCGCGACGTGCAGGTCACCGATGGCGCCGTCGCCCTCCGCCTGGTGCTGCCGGTACCGCTTGGACCGGTCAAGCAGTCGCTCGACGCGGCCATTCGCGAGCGGCTGGCCGGGTTGCCGTGGGTCAGCGGCGTCGACATCGAGTGGGCCAGCAACGTCACCGCGAACTCCGGCTTCGGCCAGTCCGGCCAACCCCTCCAGGGCGTGAAGAACACCGTGGCCGTGGCGAGCGGCAAGGGGGGCGTGGGCAAGTCGACCGTGGCGGTGAACTTGACGGTCGCGCTGCACGCCATGGGCGCCAGGGTGGGGATTCTCGACGCCGATATCTACGGTCCCAACGTGCCCGGCATGCTCGGCGTCGACGGGCGGCCGATCCTCGCCAACGACAAGATTCAGCCGCTCTACGGCTACGGCGTGCCCGTGATGTCCATGGGGTTCCTGGCCGACGAGGGCACCGCCATGATCTGGCGCGGTCCGATGGTGGCGCAGGCCCTGCGGCAGCTCATCGAGGACGTGGACTGGGGCCAGCTGGACTACCTGATCGTGGACTTGCCGCCCGGCACCGGCGACGCCCCGCTGTCGCTGGCGCAGATTCTGCCGCTGGCCGGCGCCGTGATCGTCAGCACCCCGCAGGAAGTGGCGCTGCAGGACGTGCGCCGCGGCATCGCCATGTTCGAGAAGCTGCGCGTGCCGAACCTCGGCGTGGTCGAGAACATGTCCTACTTCGTCTGCGGAAACTGCGAGGAGCGGCACGAGATATTCGACCACGGCGGCGCCGCGCGCGCCGCGGAGACGGCCGGGGTGCCGCTGCTGGGCGAGATTCCGCTGGACCCAAGCATCCGCAGGGGCGGCGACCAGGGCCGCCCGCCCGCCGCGTCCGGGGCCAACGATGCGCTCGGCGCGGCGTACTTCGACGTCGCGCAGCACACGACGGCCCAGTTGAGCCGCCTCAACGCCGCCAAGCCGGAGCCGCTGCCCGTTCTTTAGACCGTCCGGGCCGCAACAGAACCGCCGCTGCCGTAGCGACAGCCCATGAGCACGGGGCATGACGCGCACTGCGGCGTGGATCGGCAGTGCGCCTTGCCCAGCCGCACGAACAGCCCGTGAGCCTCGGCGAGCTGCCAGGCATCCGGCGGCAGCGCTTCCAGGAGCAGAGCGCGCAGCGCCGCCCGCGGCGCGCCGCCGGGGATGACGCCCAGGCGCTCCAGGGTGCGCTGCGTGTAGGTGTCGACCACGAAGCTCGGCTGCCGCGCGGCGTAGAGCAGGATGGCGTCGGCAGTCTCGGGTCCGACGCCCCAGATGCCCAGCAGCTCGCGTCGCAGCGGCTCCATGGGGGCGCGCAGCATGTGGGACAGATCGCCGTCGTGCGCATCCCGCACGTGCCCGGCGAAGGCATGCAGCTTGGCCGTCTTTTGCCGAAAGGACCCGCTCGGACGCACCAGCTCCTGGCAGCGGAGTTCGTCCAACGCCAGAATGCCGTCGATCGACAGCGCGCCGGCGGCTCGAAGATTCTCAATTGCCTTGGCCGCGCCGGTCCAGGCGGTGTTCTGCACCAGGAGTGCGCCGGCGATCACCTCAAAGGGGTCGGTATCGGTCCACCACCGCTGCGGGCCAAAGTGCTCCGCCAGCGCGTCCAGCAGCGGCTCCAGCCGGACGGCCAGCTCCGCCGGCGAGGGAAGGGTCACTCGATGCGAATCACGCTGTGCACGGGGTGGTCGTCGATCTGCGCCCGTCCGTTGAGGAACGCAAGCTCGACCAGGAACGCGCTGCCGACCACCTCGGCGCCGAGCTCGCGCACGAGCTGCACGGCCGCCGCCGTGGTCCCTCCGGTCGCCAGCAGGTCGTCCATCACCACCACGCGATCGCCGGCCTGCAGCGCGTCGCGGTGGATCTCCAGCGCGTCGCTGCCATATTCCAGCTCGTAAATGATCTGGTGGGTCGCGGCGGGCAGCTTCCCCGGCTTGCGCACCGGCACCACGCCGCAGCCCAACTGCACGGCGGCGGCCGCTGCGAACAGGAAGCCCCGCGCCTCCACCGCCACCAGCGCGTCGGGCGGCGCTGCCCGATACGGCGCCACGAGCTGATCGATGGCTTCGCGCAGCGCGTCTGGATGCCGCAGCAGCGGCGTGATGTCCTTGAACATGATTCCGGGCTTGGGGAAGTCCGGGATGTCACGAATGAACCGCTCCAGGTCCATGCGCATGGCCTCCTTCTTGACCGCCCGCGAACGGCGGCTCACAAGGGTTCTGAGGCGGCATCATGGCACGCCCCGGGCGGCCTTTCGCGTCCGGCGTATACTCTGGCGCCGAAGGCTCAGCGCTGAGGACTTGCATGCCGGCCTACACCTACGAATGCGAAAAGTGCGGCGACGTGTTTGATATCCGGCGCAGCATGACGGACGAGAGCCCGGTCGTGTGCACCGCCTGTCACAGCAAGCGGGTGCGCCGCATCTATCACGCGCTGGCCATGGTTGGGGCCTCGTCGCCCGGCGGCGGCGAGTCGCCGCCCGCCTACGACGCGGGATCAGGCTGCTGCGGCGGTTCCTGCGGCTGCTAGCGCCGTCGCCCTAGGACATTTTCCGCAGGGCAGCTCCCAGCCCTTCGCGATGCTCGTGCCGTTGCCTGCGGTCGCGGCGGCGTTTTGTGGATTTCCCAACACGTTTGGGAACGATATGCGACCGTTGGGCGTACTCTCTTCAGGACGGTGCTGCGCCGTCTTCCACCGAAGGAGTTGGAGATGTTGAATCGGGCACGAATCTCTCTGGCCATCGCCATCCTGGCGTTGGCGGCGGTCATCGGCAGCGTCGCCGTCGTCGGCGCGGAGTCAGACGAGACTTCCTCCCTGGCGCCGCCGCGCACCCTCTCGGTGAATGGCGACGGCGCGGCATCCGCCGCTCCCGACATTGCGGACATCGAGCTCGGGGTCGAGACGATCGACGAGGACCCGAAGGCTGCCATCGACGGCAATACGACCTCAATGGCCGGCGTGATCGAGGCGCTAATCGATCTCGACATTGCCGAGGACGACATCCAGACGCGCAGCTTCAACATGTGGGTCGAGCAGATCTACGACGAAGACGGCCCGACCGGTGAGTTCCGCTACCACGTGGTCAACCAGATTTCCGTGCGCGTGCGGGACATCGACCAGACCGGCGACGTGCTGGGCGCGGCGCTCGGAGCCGGCGCCAACACCGTGCGCGGCATCTCCTTCGGCGTGGAAGACACGCAGGCGCTGGAAGAGGCCGCCCGCGACGCCGCCGTGGACAACGCGGTCGCCAAGGCCGAGCAGTTGGCCGAGCGCCTGGGCGTCACGGTCGGCAGCCCGCGACACGTCGCCGAGATCTCCGGCGGATTCCCGCAGACGGCCCGCGTTGAGCGGGCGGTCGCCTTCGACTCCAGCGGCGGCAGCGTGCCGGTGTCCCCCGGCGACTTCACGATTCGTGTGTCCCTGAGCATCACCTTCGACATTGAGCTCATGGACGGCGACGCTGATGAAGGCGAGATGGAGGACGGGGACTCGGAGGAGAGCTAGCGGCCGCGCGACCTGAAAAAGCGGTAGACGTCCGCCAGCTCGTCGGTGCGCCGCGCGGGCGGCAGCGAGTCCAGCACCAGGGCGCCGTAGCGGCGGGTGGTCAGCCTGCGATCCAGGATGGCCACCACGCCGCGGTCCTGGCTTGAGCGGATCAGGCGTCCCACGCCCTGCTTGAGCAACAGCGTGGCGCGCGGCAGAGCGAATTCGCCGAACCAGTTCCGGCCCTCGGCCCGCAGACGGTCGGTGCGGGCGGCAATGACCGGATCGTCGGGCACGGCGAACGGCAACCGCGTGATGATGACCAGGCTCAGCGCTTCGCCCGGCACGTCGACGCCTTCCCAAAACGACCGCGTGCCGAAGAGGACGGCATTGCCGGTCGCCCGGAACTGGTCGAGCAGCACGGGCGTGGGCGCCTGGCCCTGGCGCAGCACGGGAAATGCCAACCGGCCAGAGAGCCGGCGCCAGGCGTCGCGCAGCGCCCGGTGGCTGGTGAACAGGCAGAACGCGCCGCCGCCGGAGGCCTGCACCAGCGCCTCGATGCGGGCGGCGATGGCGCCGGCGTAGGCCTCCGAGGCGCCGCCGCCCGCCGGCGGTTCGGCGACGTCACGCGGTAGATACAAGAGCGCCTGGCGCCGGTAGTCGAAGGCCGGCTCGGTCACCATTCCCTCCGCGCCGGCCAGGCCCAGTCGATCGGCGGTGTAGTTGAATGAGCCGCCCACGGTGAGGGTCGCCGACGTGCCGATCACTTGTCGGCGGTCCGCCACCAGCTGCTTGAACGTCGACGCAACATCGATTGGGGCGGCCGTCGCCACGACGCCGCGCTCGTCCGACCCCTCCGCGTAGTGCACCCAATCGGGATCACCAACGCGAAACACGAGATCCGCATCCATCGCCAGCTCGCGCAGGCGGCGGCTCAGCCAGGCGCGCTCCTCGCCGTCGGCAACCTCGCCCACCGCTTCGGCCAGCTCGGTCGCCCGCTCCGCGAGCTGGATACCGGCGGGCACCTCCTCCCGGATCGGCGTTCGGCCGGCGCCCAGCATGCGCTCGACCTGGGCAAACGCCGCCGTGGACGCCTCCAGCGCCGCCCGAATGGTTCCGGCGCGCCCACGGCCGACCGCGTCGATGACCCGTCGCGAATTGAGCATGCGGGAAGCGCGGCCGGCGTCGATCTCGGCCGCAAACACGGAGGTTGCCGCGTCCTCCAGCGTGTGCGCCTCGTCCAGCACCGCCGGAGCTCCCTGGGGGAGCGGCATACCCGATCCGTCATCGTCGCCAACCGACCGCAGCTTGGCGTCCACCAGCACCAGGTAGTGATTGGTAATCACGATCTGGGCGTCGGCGGCCTGTGCCCGCGCCTTCTCGGCCCAGCACTCGCGCACGTAGGGACACAGGCGTCCCTCACAGGTCTCGGTTCCCCGTGTCAGCGTCGCCCGCACCACCGGCGTCGCGCCCTCGCCCAACTCGTCCATGTCGCCGCTGGCCGTGCGGTCGGCCCAGGCCCGCACCTCGGGCATGTGCCCCACGATGGCCGCGTCGGGCATTTGCGCCTGGGCATCCAATGACAGCAGGCAGAGATAGTTGGCGCGACCCTTCAGGCGCGCCACGACCGGCGACACGCCCGTGAGGCGGATGGCCAGCGGCAGGTCGTTAAACCAGAGCTGATCCTGCAGCGCCTTGGTGGCGGTGCTCACGATGGCCTGCGACTTGGCGCGCAGCAACGGCGCCAGGTAGGCCAGCGATTTACCGGTGCCGGTGCCGGCCTCGACGAGCGCATGCTGTCCGGCGGCGAGCGCGCCTTCCACGAACTCGGCCATCTGGAGTTGGCAGGCGCGGGTCTCGTATTCGGGCAGCAATCGCGCCAGGACGCAGCCGGCGCCGAACAGCCGTTCGAGCGACCGCCGGCTGTCGGTCGGTCCGTTCACGCGACTGCCGCTACGGGAGGACCCGAGTCGTGGCCGATCTGCCGGCGATTGGCGCCGCCGCGAAGGCCTCGGCAAAGTCCACGCCGGCCTGAAGACCGCGGTACGCCGACACGGTCTCGGACGCCTCGGCGATGTCGATCCC
>DAOUHO010000010.1:0-2974 GCA_034428595.1 Chloroflexota bacterium
CGATGCGGCCCAGGCCGAATTGCACATCTCTGCGGCCGACCGCTACGTGCTGTGGGTCAACGGACGCTATCTGGGCCGCGGCCCGGCGCGCAGCGATCCACGGCGCAAGAGCTATGACACCCACGACGTGGCGGCGCACCTGACCACGGGCCGCAACGTGATCGCCGTTCAGGCCTATCACTACGGGATCGAGGGCAGCCGCGGCACGGGGTGGGGTAGCAGCAGCGGCTCCAGCTACTCGGTCGGTGAACGGGCGGGGCTTTGGGCACAGCTCGACCTCGAGTGCGCCGACGGCTCGGCGTGCACCATCGGCACCGATTCGGACTGGGTGCTGCGACCCGCACAAGGCTGGCGCACCGATGTCGACGTCATCAACAGCCTCGTGGGCTACATCGAGGTCTACGACGCCGGGGCCGACCCGGCGGATTGGATGGAGCTGGAATTCGACGATGGCGATTGGGCGCCAGCGGTCGAGATCACCGGCAACGACGTGGAGTGGTTTGTCTTCGAGAAGCGCGAGATCCCGCAGATGGAAGAGCGCATGGTCTATCCGCGCGAGGTCGTGGACGTAGGCGAAACCATCGACCTTGGACATCCGGGCCAGATCGACATCCCCGAGTTGCTCTACAGCGAGCCTCACCTGCCGCTCGAGCACTCGGTGGCGCAGGAAACGTCGGCGACGCTGGAACCGGACGAGCCGGCGGCAACGCTGCAGAGCGTGTTCGCCCCCGGTCAAGGGATTCGCGCGCCCTTCGTGGTGGTGGACTTCGGGCGGCAGCTTTTCGGCTATCCCCGGCTCGAGTTCGACGCCCCGGCGGGTGCCATTCTGGACGTCACCTACGGCCAGCAGCTGCTGGGCGGGCGAATTCCCGCCGCGCTGCGCTACGGCGACCGCGTCATCACCCGCGAGGGCCGCCAGACCTGGCAGGTGGGTGAGTATCGACAGTTCCGCTACCTGCACGTCACGGTGCGGAGCCGGCTCGCGCCGGTGCGGCTGCAATCGATCGGTCTGAACGAATACCGCTATCCGGCCGACGCGCGCGGGCGCTTCGAGTGCTCGGACGAGGTGCTGACCAAGGTGTGGACGGCGTGCGTCGACACCATGGAATCGCACATCGAGGACACGATCGTGTGCGACTCGTACCGCGAGCGCGTCCCCTGGAGCGCCGGCGACGGCAGCCACGGGGGACGCTTCACCCACGTCGCCTGGGGCGACTTGCCGGTGGTGGACCGGTATTTCCGCATGTTCACGCTGAGCGACCGCGGCGACGGGAACCTGATGATGGCCTTCCCGCCCAGCTTCTGGCCGACGCACGTGAATCAGCACTTCATGCTGCAGTGGAGCACGCGCATTCGCGAAATCTACCTCTACGGTGGGCGTCGTTGGGTGCTGGACGAGCTGTATCCCAGCGTGCGGAAGCAGCTCGATTGGTTTGTCCCGCACCGGGACCGCACGACGGGGCTGCTGACCTGGGTGCACCCGCTCTATCACATCGATTGGACGCCCAACGACTTCCGCGGGGCGAGCATCATCACTAACTGCCTCTACGTCGCAAGCCTGGAGGACGCGGCGGCGCTGGCGGACGAAGTTGGTCGGGACGATGACGCTGAACGCTGGCGCGAGATCGCTGGGCAGGTGCGTCCAACCGTGCGGGAGAGCTTCTGGAATGAGTCGCGCGGGCTGTTCGTCGACGCGGTGCGCGATGGCGAGCAGTCGCCGGTGGTGAGCGAGCTGGGGAACTCGCTGGCGATCATGTACGGCGTGGCGACGCCGGAGCAGACCGCCCGCATCGCCGACCACCTGGCGAACCCGCCGGAGGACATGGTGCCGACGAGCCCTTTGTTCTATGGCTACGTCGCGGACGCGCTGACGCTGGCCGGGCCACGGCCCGGCGGGACGGAGCGACTGAGTGAGCGCTACGCGTACATGATGGAGGTGTCCGACCAACCCACGATCTGGGAGGGGTGGGACAACTTCACGGCGGGCAACGGCATCGTGCGCGACGAGCAGATGGCCACCTGGGCCACCGAGCAGCGCGTGCGGCCCGCGGGCGTGCGCAGCCTGGTGCATAGCGGCGGAGTGCTCACCGGCACCGTGCTGTTGGCGCGCATTCTCGGCGTGATGCCCACCGGTCGGGGGTTCTCGACCTGCGAGATTCGCCCACGGCCAGGTGGATTGGCCTGGGCGCGGGGCGTGCATCCCGCGCCGCAGGGGGATATCGAGGTCGCCTGGAAGAAGCGCGATGGCGCATTCGAGCTTCGGGTGACGGTGCCCGAGGGCGTGGCGGCGGAGATCGTGCTGCCGCAAACGGATCCAGCCCAAACCGAGCTGGTGATCGACGGCGCCGCGTCGCCTCTGAACCGGCCGCCGGCGGGCGTGGCGGTCGCGGAGGACACGGTCACGGTTGCCGGCGTAGGCGCCGGCATCCACGAATTTCAACTCCGAGCAGCGGACTAGCAGGAGCAACCATGGCGAGCCAGCAACGACCGAATTTTCTGTTCATCACCACGGACCAGCAGCGCTGGGACGCCATGGGTCACAACAACCCGCACATCCGCACGCCGGCCATGGACTCGCTGGCGCGCGACGGGTTGCGCTTCGACCGGGCGTATCCGACAAACGCCATCTGCATGCCGGCCCGCGCCAGCATGATCACGGGCCGGAGTCAACGCGGGCACCAGGTGTTCGACCATGCGGTGAACATGAGCGAGTCGATTCCGGTGCTGGGCGATTCGCTGCGGGCGGCCGGCTATTCCACGGCGCTGATCGGCAAGGCGCACTTCAAGACCGCCGATTTGGAGGACGTGCTGCCGGATGAGCCGCCTCCGGGCGCGCCGGTCAGCGACGAGGATGGGCTGTGGTACGGGCCGTACTTCGGCTTCGACTACGCGGAGATTCATACCGGCCACGCCTACCCCGCCGGCCATTGGCGGGTGTGGCTGGAGCGCAATCACCCGGAGGGCCTGCGGCTCT
>DAOUHO010000011.1:0-10836 GCA_034428595.1 Chloroflexota bacterium
GAATAGGAACCTGTGAACACGAACGCCGCCCCTGCCAGCGCCACGGCGCCGGTCAAGGCGTCGGCGCGATCGAACGCCGCTTGAGGCTCGGGGGCGAGCTGACGCCGCGCGGGCGCGATGAGCCACCGGTGCAGAGCGCGCGGAAGGCTCAGGCGCGGGCTCACCGAGCCGAGCAATTGGAGCAGCGCGCCGATCAGGGTGATCCACGGCGCGACTGCGGTGCTGGCCACGGCGATGCCGAGCGCGTACCACACCGCGAGCACGCCCTGGTGGAAGCGGCGCTCGGCCCGGTCGGCGGTCTGGCCGTGTTCGGGCGTGTCGGGCGGCCCGCCGACGGAGGTCACGTCGTCATTCGTTCTGCTCGGCGTCGTCCGTTTCCACCGCCGGCGCGTGCAGCGTCACCGGCTGAGCCATAAAGTCAACGCTCGCCAGCAGCACACGGCGACCGTCGGGCAGGCGCAGGCGAACCGACCGGGGGCCAATTTCCTCCACAAACCCGCGAAAGCCGCGGATCTCGATCTCGGCTCCCACGCCAATCCGCCGCTCGGCCGAAACGATGACGCCGGAGATCAGATTGCGCGCGATGTCCTGGGTGCCGAAGGCGATGCCCACCGACAGTCCGCCAATGATCGCCAAGAGCACGTTGAGGTTGAAGCCCACGGACGTGAGGGCGACGTAGACCCCAAACAACAGCACCAGCCACGTGGATAAGCGTACGATCCATTTCGCCGACCGTTCGTCGAGGTTGAGCCGATCGCTCAAGGCTCGCCGCAGGAGCCGTCGCATCGGCAGCAGCGCAATCATAGTGATCGCGAGGATGACTACGATTTGGATGACGCCGAGCGGCGTCAGGACTTTGCCGTCGATTTCCGTGATCGGCGCGTTGAGCACATCCAAGGTTTATTGCCACATGTCCACGAGCGCTTTCCCGCACGCTTGGTGTCCCGGTAACCGAGTCGAATGGTAGCCGCTGCCGGACGTCATATCGCGCAGGGCGCCCCGCCGATCCTGGCGGCCCTGGCGTCGGGCGCCCTCTTTGCCGCGAGCTTTCCGCCGCTTTCGTGGACGGCCCTCGGTTTCGTCGCTTGGGTGCCGCTGATGCTCGCCGTGCACGCGCCCGGTCGGTCGAATGCGGCAGCGCGGGTGCTGGCGGGACTCGGCTGCGGCACGCTCTTCGGTCTTCTGGCCCTGAGCATCGATCCGCCCGAGGTGATCACGGGCGCTGCGTGGGTTGGAGTGAGCGCGGCGGTGGCCGCGGCCTTCGGCCTGGTGGCGGGGTTGCTGGCCGTTCCCGTGCTGACACCGCGCCTGCACGCGGCGCTGCGGGGGTGGGGGATCGTGTGGCTGCCGGCGCTAGTGTGGGCGGGCGTCGAATACCTGCGGCTGGTGACGACGGCCGGCCACCAGTGGGGCATGACCGCCACCGCGCAGATCGACGTCGCGCCGCTGCGGGCGTTCCTGCCGCTGGCCGGCATGTGGCCGGTCGCGATCATCGCGATGGCCACCAACGGCGCCATCGTGGCGCTCATTCTGGTCGCGCGGGGACGATGGACCGGATCGCGGCGGGCGCTGGGCTGGACCGTGGGCGCGGTGGCTGGGGCCTGGGTTCTCGGCGGGATCCTGGCGCTGCTGCCGGCGCCCGAACCAACCGGCACGCTGCGCGCGGCCCTGGTGCAGCCGGGCGAGCACGTGCCGGACCATCCGCTCACGCGACCGCTCATCGTGCGCCGCCAGTATGCCGAGCTCACCGAGGTCATCACGGCGCTGCATGGGCCGCCGACGATCGCGGCGCAGGGTGCGCAGCTGGTCGTGTGGCCCGAAGCGTCCGGCTGGGTGGATCCGCTGACGCCGACCGGACAGGCGCTGGCGCGGCAGGTGGCCGACGTGGCGGCGCGGTCGGGCACGACGATCGTGTGGCCGTATTTCATTCGCATCGACATCGACCGCACCCGAAACGAAGCCGTGCTGGTCGATCCGGATGGGCGGATCTCGGCTCCCACGACCAAGGCGCATCCGGTTTGGGTGATCGGCGAGCGCAGCATTACCGAAGGGCTGCACCCGGTCTACGAAGTCGATGGGGTGGCCGTGGGTTTGGCCCTGGGGCCGGACGGCAGCTACACGGACGCGCTGGCGCGATTGGCCCGCGACGGCGCCCAGGTGGTGGCGGTGCCGACGCACGACTGGGCCGCCTATGCCGGCACGCAGCTGGCGCACCTGCGCGTGCGGGCGGCCGAGCACCGCCTGGCGATTGTCAAAGCCGACTGGCGCTACGGGTCGGCCATCGTTTCGCCGGAGGGGAGCATCGTCGCGTCAACGCCCCACGCCTCGCAACTGGAGATCATGCTGGCCGCCGACGTGGCGGTCACGACGCCGGGTACTCCCTATAGCGTCAGCGGGGATTGGCTGGGAGTGGTGAGCCTGGTCGTGGCCGCGACGGCGATTGCGGCTGCGGTCGTGTCGGGGCGGGTCGGTCGCCGGCGTTCGAGCTAGCGGCGCGCGGGGATGGCGCCGGCGCCGCCGGAGAAGGCGCTCAGCGCGACAGCCGCCAGGATCACGGTGACGACCACGGGGTGCCAGCCGAGCGTCTCCAGCGTGGCGGTGTAGACGGCGGCAGCATGCAGCAGCCCGGCGCTCATCAGATAGACGCCCAGGCGATCGGTCAGCCAGCCCTTGGCGAGCAGATAGGCGGTGCCCAGGTGCAGGCCGATCCATAGCCACTGCTGGACGATTGGAAAAACCAGGTCGCCGCCCTCCTGGAGTTGCTGGATGGCAGGGGAAATCGAGGCGTTGGCGCCAAACAGGGCGAAGCCGAGCGCGGGAGCCGCGGTGGCCGTGGTGACGGCACGCGGCTCGCGCGAATAGGCCATGGCAAAGAGCACCACCAGCATGAGGACGAGCTTGACCATCTCCTGGGCATAGCCGGCGATCAGCGCTTCGACAACGCCCGTGAGCGGTCGGGCGTCGGCGATGCGGGCGGGGTCGATGTTGTTCGTGATGAGGTCCATCACGGCAATCGTCGGCTCGCCGCGCACCCACACCTGGGCGACGGCATAGACGGCGGCTCCGGCGACGAATCCGAACCACGCCGCGGGTCGGTCCGGCATGAGCGGCGGTCCAAGCCTGGACCAGAAGAGACCGAAGGCCAGCACGGCCACGACGGCCACCGGGTGGGGCAGGAAGAAAAAGGGCGCGAGCACCGCTTGCTGCTCGGTGAGCCACTCCATGCGGCTAGCTACCGGGGGCGGCGATCCGCCGGGTGCTTGGTACCATGGCGACGGTTGGCGGGTGCGGCGGCTGAGCGGTTGCCGTGCCCGCGCGACTGTTTACAACGCAAGCGAACGGGTGCGCCTTTCGCGGGTCGGTGGGTGAGCGGCTAATACCACCGGACTGTAAATCCGGCGCCTTTACGGCTACGTAGGTTCGAATCCTACCCGGCCCACCGCCACCGTGGCGTCGGATACCATGGTGGGCGGCGCGCCCGCAACGCTGGTCCCGTGGTGCAGTGGCCTAGCATATCTCCCTGTCAAGGAGAAGATCGCCGGTTCGAATCCGGTCGGGACCGCCAGACGCGCCGGTTGCGGGCCTGCCATGGGCCCATAGCTCAGCGGTCAGAGCAGCCGGCTCATAACCGGCCGGTCCCTGGTTCGAATCCAGGTGGGCCCACCAGCTTGATCAAGTCGAGAGGTCTTGCCTTGATGATTGTCGTCGGGCTGCCATGAAAGAAATCGAGGCGGCGAAGTTCAAGGAGCAGTGCCTGACGCTGCTGGATCAGCTTGACGCCGAGAGCTTGATCGTCACCAAGCGGGGCAAGCCGGTTGCTCGCGTGGTTCCCCACGAGAGCGAGAGCGCCGAGCTGATCGGCAGCCTCCGGCACAAGATCGAGGTCAAGGGCGATCTGATAGCCACCGGGAGCTGGCCCGGGTCCTGAGTCGTGGGCACGTGTGGCCGATTAATCTGACCTGGAACGCTAGGCGCCGCCCGTCATCGATGTATCGGGTTCGGGGCAGAGACTCGCCGTCTCCCTAACGGATAGGGGATATGGCCCGCTCCCCGTATCGGTTTCGGGGCGGGCTCTACGCCAAATGTCCAGCGCCTCCGCACTTGACCGGACTCGATTCCCGCCTTCGCCGGAATAACGAAGTGGTTTCGCAAAGGCCTCTTTCGGGGGCAAGGGATTCATCCAGAGTCTTCCTGGTTCTTGGCGACCGGTGAGGATTCCGTCGTTGGTTGCGAAACAAACGGCACGATTGGCGTCGTGAATCAAGGTTAGTGTGAGAAGGCGCGGACAAACGGACGCACCTGCGTAGGGCGGAGGCTGCACGTGGACCGACCCGAAACGATCCTGGTCACCGGGGCGACGGGATACATCGGCGGGCGGTTGGTTCCGCGGCTGGTCCGGTCGGGTCGTCGCGTGCGGGTGTTGGTCCGCAGTCGATCGCGGGCGGTGGCCCGCTCGTGGCATCCGCAGGTGGACGTGGCGGTTGGCGATGTCCTCGATCCTCAAGCCCTGGCCGAAGCGCTGGCGGGGATCGACACCGCGTATTACCTGGTGCACAGCATGTCGGGCGGCGCCGATTTCCATGAAAGGGATATCCAGGCGGCTCGCGCCTTCAGCCGGGCCGCGAAAGCCGCGCGGGTCAACCGCATCATCTACCTGGGGGGCCTGGGGGACCCGGCGTCGAGGCTTTCCCGCCATTTGCGATCCCGGCAGTCCACGGGACAAGCGCTGCGGGAGAGCGGCGTGCCGGTCACCGAGTTCCGGGCCGCCGTGATCGTGGGCGCGGGCAGCATTTCCTTCGAGATGGTTCGCTACCTAGTCGAGCGGCTGCCGGTGATGATCTGCCCCAGGTGGATTTACTCGCGCATCCAGCCCATCGCCGTCGACGATCTCCTGGAGTACCTGGTGTCCGCCCTCGATGCGCCGGAAAGCCAAGGCCAGATCGTCGAGATCGGTGGCAAGGACGCGGTCACCTACCGGGGCATGATGCTGGGCTACGCCAGGGCGCGCGGGCTCAAACGGCTGTTGGTTCCGGTTCCGGTGCTGACGCCCCGCTTGTCCGCCTATTGGGTGCATTGGATCACCCCAATTCATGCCGGGATCAGCTCGGCGCTGATCGAGGGCCTGCACAACGACGTGGTGGTGACCAACGATTTGGCCCGTTCGCTCTTTCCAGGCGTGGAGCCGATGGACTATTCCGGAGCGATTGGCCGCGTGATCGACGACCTCGACGCGGGGCGGATCGATACGTCGTGGAGCGACGCCCTGGGCGCGCCGGTGTGGCGCGAGCAACCGGTGAGGCTGGAGTCTCGCCACGGGATGATCATCGAGCGCCGCCGCATGAGGGTGTCGGCGCCGGCGCGAGAGGTGTACCGGGTGTTCACCGGCATTGGCGGCGGACGCGGCTGGTATTTCGCCACCTGGGCCTGGCGGCTGCGTGGAGCGTTGGACCGCATGCTGGGCGGCGTCGGCCTGCGCCGGGGGCGGCGTCATCCCGATCACCTGCGCATCGGCGACGCGCTGGACTTCTGGCGGGTCGAGGACTTGCAGTCCGACCTCGCGGTTCGCCTGCGAGCGGAGATGAAGCTTCCGGGCCGGGCCTGGCTCCAGTTCGAGGCGCATGAAGCCGAGGACGGCTCGACTCACCTGGAGCAAACGGCGGCCTTCATCCCCAAGGGCTTGCCGGGCCTGGCGTACTGGTACGGCTTGTATCCCCTGCACGCCTGGATCTTCGGCGGGCTGGTCAGGGCGATCGCCCGGCGCGCCGAGCGGATGGAAACGATGGGCGCCGGATAGCCACGGCGCCGAATCGGGAACACGGAGAAATCCTCACAGCGCACCGCCAGATACTCGGCGGCCCGGTCATCGGATCCCAGGTTCGTCGTATAGTGCGCCCAGACTTGCCGCGCGGCATGGTTGCGGGGAGGTAGTTCTGGCGGCGGCGACCCAGCAGCATCCACGCTACGAGGCGCACGAGAATCCGCCGCTGCTGGCCTCGCTCGGATACACCCTGCAATTTGGGCTGATCGCGTCCGCCGCCCTGCTGGTCACGCCGGTGATCGTGGCGAAGGCCTCGGGGCAGGACGACGCCTACCTCGGCTGGATGGTCTTCGCCACGCTGGTGGTCGTGGGCCTGGCCACTCTTGTGCAGGTTCGACGGATTGGGCCCCTAGGCGCCGGAAGCGTGCTTCCCCTGTTCACGGCGGCTTTCTCGATCCCGTTCTGCATCACGGCGCTGAAGGACGGCGGGCCGGCGACGTTGACCTGGTTGATCCTGGCCTCGGCGGCGTTCCAATTGGTGATTTCCAGGTGGCTCTTCATTCTGCGGCGAATCGTGACGCCGACGATCAGCGGCACCGTGATGATGATTCTCTCGATCACGCTGGCTTCGGTGGTCTTCGGCCTGCTGGACGATGCCGCGGAAACCGAGCCCGTGGCGGCGCCGCTGACCGCGCTGATCACGCTGATCGTCGTCGCCGCGCTGACCCTGCGCGGTTCGCCGGTGTGGCGACTGTGGGCGCCGATGATCGGCATCGTGGTCGGCTCGGTTGCCGCCGCGGCATTCGGCATCTACGACTTCGATCGGGTGACCGAGGTCGGCTGGGTGGGGCTCCCCAGCGAAGGGCCGCAATTGGGTTTCGACTTCGGCATCCCCTTCTGGACGCTGCTGCCGGCGTTTCTATTCCTGGGCGTGATCATCTCCATCCAAGTGAACGGCGAGTCCATCTCGCTGCAGCGGGTGGCGCGGCGTGAAGACTTGGCCATCAGCTTTCGCGAGGTGCAGGGAGCGCTGGCCGGCAACGGCGTCTGCAACGTGCTCGCCGGCGTCGCAGGCTCGGTTCCCACCATCGTCAGTCCCGGCATCGTGTCGTTCACGCAAGTCACCGGCGTCGCGTCCCGCCGGGTGGGCTACCTGATCGGCGGCCTGTTCATCGTGCTGGCGTTCTTCCCCAAGGTTTCGGGATTGCTGAGCTCGCTGCCCGGACCCGTGATGGCGGGCTACCTGATCCTGGTGACGGGGACGCTGTTCGTCGACGGCGCGCGGACCGTGATCCAGACCGAAGAGAATCGTCAGCGGCTGACGATCGCCGGTCTCTCATTCTGGATCGGCGCGGCGTTTCAGTTCGGGCTGTTCAGCCTGCCGGACCTGGGCACGGTGTGGGGCACGCTGCTCAAGAGCGGCGTAACGACCGGCGGATTCGCCGTGGTGGCGATGATTCTGTTCATGGAACTTACGAGCCATCGCCGGATGCGGTTCGAGTCGAGGCTCCACATCGAGGTCCTGCCAGAGCTCTCGGCGTTCGTGACCAAGTTCGCCGACCGCCGAGGCTGGGACGCCGCGATGAAAGACCGCTTGAACGCGGTGGCGGAAGAAACGTTGCTGACGCTGGCGCCGATGAAACTCAGTCTCGACGACGATGATGATGACGACGACGGCCGTCGCCTGGTCGTGGTGGCCTCAAGTGAGGGCCCGGTGGCGGACCTGGAGTTCATCGGCGGCGGCAGCGAAGAGAACCTGGAGGACCGCGTGCGCCAACTCCAGCAGCACGACTCGGAGATCGTGGCCGAGAGTGAGCTCTCGCTGCAGCTGCTGCGGCACTACGCCACGTCCGTGAACCACCAGCAGTTTCACGGCACGGATATCATCACGGTGCGCGTGGATCCGCCTGTGGCGGCGTAGGCGACGGCATCCATCGCCTGTCCCTCTCTGCGAGCCCTCACCGCCGCTGTTGCCTAAGGGGCAAAGGACAACTACGCCCGTGGCCGCGCTTGGCATGACTCGATGAGTCTGGACCCTGCGGCTTCGCCCTGGCCCGGGGTGATCGCATCCGTGGCGGTCTGCCTGTGGATCGCGGCCATCGGCGCGCTGATTGCCTACGCCGTTTTTCGGGATCGGCCGCGTCTGGTGTGGCCGTTCTACGCGCCGATCGTGGGTGTGGCGGTGGTGCTGCTGGTCACCAATCTTGCGGCGTACGTCATCCCCGGCGCGCCTTCGGCCTGGTTTGGACTGATCTTCCCATCCGTGCTGGCCCTGGTCGTCGCCCGGCGCTGCGGCCCGCTGCGTCCCCTGCCGGCCGGATCCCGGACCGTGCTGCTGGTCATGGGCCTACTGGCCGTCAGCGTCTTCGTCCTCGCCTACGCGAACCAGCCACACATATATCCAAACGACGAAGGCTGGCACTACGCGCTGGCCCAGCGTCTGGCCCGTGGGGAGTTCCCGCCGGTGACGCCGTACGGCGTCGACGCTGGGATCGGTTACCACTATGGCGGCGACCTACTGACAGCCACTATTGTCAGCACGACGGGGGCCCTGCCATGGACAGCCTTTGACGCCCTCGCGGCATTCGTGGTCGCCGCGCTCGTCCTCGCCGTCGCCGGGCTGGCTTACGACCTCGGCGCGCCGCTGCTGCTGGCGCTTGGAATCGGCGCCGCCGTTGGGTCACTTGGTGGCGGAGTGTTCCTTGGCTACAGCTCAGGGTATCTCGAAAACCCCGCCGATCTCGAGCCATCTTCTTTAGCAGTAGCGTTTCGATGGGCGAGAGTGCTGCAACAACCGCTGGCGGTTGGCTTTGTGGTGCTGGTCGCCGCGGCGTTTCACGCGGACGTGACACGTCGTCGGGCGGCGCTGTTGGCGGCGGGGGCGGGAGTCTTGGCGCTGGGGGACGCCTCGGTGACGATCTTCGCCAGCGCGGCTCTTGCGCTGGTGGGCGTTATTCGCCTGTTCCGGCTGCGCGGTCGTGAACGGATCGTCCTCACCGGAGCACTGGTCACGAGCGCGCTGCTCGTGGCGCTGGCCGGAGGCCCCGTGTCCGACGCAATCTTCGACCGCGGGGGCACCGCGGGAATGGTGCGTGTCGCCTGGGAGCCGGTTTGGAGTCACTTCATCCCATTTCAGCAGGCGGAACCGGCGCTGGTCAGGATCGGAATCATCCCGCTCGTCCTGATCGGCGCCTTCGCGGCCTACCGGCAGCGCAGTTGGAGTCTGAGCTTCCTGGCGGCGGCCGGGGGCCTTGGGCTGCTGGAAGCCCAGTTGCTGCAATCGCAATTCCATTGGCATGTTGGGCGGATTGGCGTGCTGGCCAACGCCGTGGCGACGATCGGCGCACTGGCGGGCGTGGGCGCGCTCATCGCGCGTTGCGGTGGGGGGCGCCGCCGTCTGCTGGCAGCCCTCGCCGTTGGCCTGCTGGTCTTGGCCCCCACCAGCCTGCCGCGCGCGGTTGAAGGCGTCCAGCTTGCCCTCAGTGAGCTCAAGGTTGCCAATGCAGCGGCGGACGACACGGGCCACCACTACCGGGATCGCATGCGCTACGGCCGGGAGCTAGAAGCGAATTGGGAGATCTATGCCTGGCTGGCAGACTCGTTGCCGAAAGAAGCGCGGCTTCTCACTCCGAACGCCGTCCTAAGCGCGGCGGCGGCAGGTATCGCATCGCCCACATCCCACTGGGCTTATCAAATGTTGATCGAGAACTACTACACATGGGTCCACGAAGACGCACTGCGTTTCCTGCACCGCGACGACCTGGCGGACTTGGGCATCACGCACCTTCACCTGACGGACGCGCTGGCGGCCAATCTTGATCCTGCCGCCACGCGCCTGCTCGACGATCCGCGTCACTTCCGGCTGCTGGTGGAAATCCCCACAAGCTCGCGCGTGCGGCACCGGATCTACGAGGTCATGCCCGGCGCCGGCACCACCGAGGACGCGGCATCAAGCTATCGCGCCCTACGCGAAGTGGTATCACCGCAAGCGCCGCTTGCGACGCTGGGATCGCTGACACAGCAGCAACGCTGGATGATCCTTAGCGGATTCGCCGATCACCAGCCACTGCTCTCCCCAATTCAGCTCCGTTTCGAGCGCGCGACGCGGGTTCCGCAGGTTGAGGCACCGGTCGTTCCGCCGGATAACGGCGTGGTAATTCTGCCCGAACCCTTGGAGCCGACCGCGCTGGGCGCGTCGCGAAGCGAGGCGATTTGGAGAGGCCATGGGTTGCGGGCCTACGACCTTGCGGCGTCGTGGTCGCCCGTATGGCGCATTGGGCGTGACCCAACGGCGCTGCCTGGGGCGGCACGGTCCGCCTGCGAGTCGGCAAATGGCGCGGTCGACCTGCGCTTGCTCGGCGAACCCGGGACCACCGTTACGACCGGCGCAGCGGACGCGGTTCTCACCGGCCTGATGCACGTCGTCCAACTCACCGTCCCCGACTGCGGCGCGCTGACTCTGAGCGCCGACTCGGCGATTGCGCCCTTCGTTCAGATCCGACGACATCACGCCGGCCGATCGGTGGACTACGACGCGCCCATCGCCGGCCTCGCCTTTGACGGCGGCGTCGACGGCGAGCGCGCGGTGCTCAACTTCTGGTACCGCAACCCCGAGGACATCGCGTTCACGACGGGCACCGAGTTTCGGCTCTACGAAGCCAGTCCACTCGGGGTGGACCTGCATCCCGACGAGCCAAACCCTCGCACCTCCTCGCTGCGCTGGTGGACCGGCCCTGCCGCGCTTCACGCGCCCGAGCAGATCGCCCGCATCGAATTCGACGCCCGGCGGCTCGAGATCAACGGCGATACGGGCGGCGGCGCGGCAACCAGCCTCACGCCCGGGCAAACCTACCTGCTGACGCTCAACGTGGTGGGCACGGACCCGCGCCACGGTCTGGTGGAAATCCAGCACATCGTGCCGGTGGCGCGGGTGGTGGTGAGAGAGACGGGTGTTGACTATGAGGTGCTTTCCGGCATCGTCACGATCGCGCACTATGCGCCCGGCACCATCTACCAACGGACGGGCTACGACGGTGGGCTTGCCAAGGGGGCGATTCTGACGCCGCGCTAGGCGGGCG
>DAOUHO010000012.1:0-2196 GCA_034428595.1 Chloroflexota bacterium
GCGCGGGCCGGGGTGGACACGCTCACCCTCGACCGACGGATGGCCTCCCTCCCCCACGCGCGTCTCATCGCAGAGTGAACGCCCGGCCCCAACGCAGCCCCGAAGCCGAGGGCTAGCCGGGGCGTTCCGCTCCGAGCAGGTCAGGCAGGCGATTCAGGACTTCGACTTCCAGCGTCCATTCATCGACGAACTGGGCTGGGACCACCCGCCCGGCAGCGAGACGGTCGAGGTCGGTGACAGCGTGTACGAGCCGGAAGCCGTCGCGGAAAATAGCGACCTAGCTCTAGTGACTACACCTATCCGCCGCTCAAGACCCTGTAGCCGTAGTTGTCCTTGGTGCGCTCGGCGGGTGGGAGGACCTCCACCACGACGCGGGATAGCCCCACGACCTCGCCGTCGGCGTCGAAGCTGTAGTCGTCGCCGAGGGCGCCGCTCCAGGTGATGTCGTAGAGGCAGTCGCGAAATCCGTCGGCGTCCTGGTCATCCCCGGTTTGGCCGAGGCACTCGGCGGCTATGTAGACGGTGTCGTAGGCCGACCCGAGGTGCCAGGGCAGGGTGATGTAGTCGTAGCGCTGCCGGAAGTCGGCGAGCACCGACTGCGCCTTGGCGTTGTTGGGGTCGGGCGCGGCGGTGATGGCCTTGACCCCGGTGGCCGCGTCGCCCGCGATTTCGAGCGAGGTAGCGCCCACGGTGATGGTCTCGCCATAGATCGGGCCGGCATAGCCCAGCTCCCGCGCCTGCTTGATGATGGTGCCCGCGGCGAACTCGGCCTGCGGCGCGATGTGGAGCGCGTCGGGATTGGCCTCGAAGAGCTTGGTCAACTGCGACCGGAAGTCGGTGACGTCGGATCCAAACCGCTCCGCGGCGATGACCGTGCCGCCGTTCTTCTCGAACTGCGCGACGGAGGTGCGACGGACGCCTTCGGCGTAGTCGGTCTCCTCGGTGATGGTGGCGAGGGTGCGGATGCCGTCGGCCCAGAGCACGTCGCCGGTGCGCATGCCCACCTCGATGTCGCTGATCTGGGTGCGGAAGATGTAGTCGCCGGCGTCGGCGATATCGGGATTGCTGGCCAGCCCGGAGAAGAGCACCACGCCATCCGCCTCGGCCAGCGGCGCGACACCGAGCATGGCCCCGCTGCACGACGTGCCGAGGATGATCTTGACCCCGTCGACGTCGGTGAGCTTGTTGTAGGCGTTGATCGCGTCCTGCGCGTTGCACTTCGAGTCTTCGACGACCAGCTCCAGCCTGCGGCCGTCGACGCCGCCCGCGGCGTTGATCTCGTCCGCGGCCATGACCTTGGCCTGGTTGGCCACCGTGCCGTAGGTCTCCCCGGCGCCTGTGAGCGATTCCATGACGCCGATGCGATAGGGGGTTGCCTCACCGGCGTCCTCACCACAGGCGATGACTGCCAATGCCAGAACCGCCAGCAGCCCTAACCTGATGGTCCATTTGATGGGTGAGAAGCGCACAGAATCCTCCCCGAGCACGCGAACGCCGGCACCCAATGCCGCCGACGGGCGCCATGTGTGCAGTTTAGGTCGTCGCCTTGCGAGTTCCGCCGGAGTTTCTTCGTCGTTGATCACGATCCCCTCGTCGGCCCGGCATGCGGCTTCGTCGAGCGCGGGCGAGGTAACGCGGATACTAAGCGCGACCATGGACGCGGCTGCGCCCCGTTTGTCCGAGCCGATGGACGAGACCGAGCCCGAACCATTGGCCGATAATTCCATCGCTCTCCGCCGGAGCGAGTCGACAAGGGTCATTTGCGCGGATGCCGCGCGGCGTCGGCGCGGCCGGCAGCACGGTTATACCGCTAGTCTATGGGTGCGCCGCCATTGCAGGGCTTGAGCGGCATAGCGACGTGAGGCGCTCCAGGACACCGATACCGATGGGTGAGGCGCCCGATCGGCAGAAAGCCGGCACCGGATTGCTTCGGGACGTGAAGGAGCTGCGTATTGACTGCGTCTAGGGTCGACCCGGCGCGGCCCACCGACGCCGGAGGAGCCGCACGCGCAGCGGACGCAATCGCGTGGGTGGGCGGGGCGCTGGTGCTGGTTGCGGTCGTGGTGCTGGGGTTCGGTCTCTATTCGGACCTGGCAGAGCGACTAGCCCTGTTGAGCAGCGCCGGCGCCGTCGCACTGGCCGCGGCCTGGGCAACGCGCCGCCTGCTTCCATCGGCGGTATCCGATGTGTTGGCAG
>DAOUHO010000013.1:0-44475 GCA_034428595.1 Chloroflexota bacterium
AGGTCGGATTCGTTCGGCTCGCGCTCCTGCGCCGTGACGACCCCAAGGCGCTGGAGGCTCGGCAAGAGCTCGCCAAGATGGGATTGGACCGCGAGATCGCGCCTGCCTGGGGCATGGTCGAGCGACTGTTCGCTGGCGCCGCGCACATCGGATTCACGCTGCTCGTCGCGCAGTGGCCGCTGCTGGTGATCGCCCTCATACCCGTACACGCTGCCGTGAACATGGGCGTCATGGCGCTGCTGCCGCGAGGGATCGCACGCACCGAGACCCTCGTGGCGCTCTCCGGCAGCGCACTCTTCTCGGGCGGCCTCGCTGCGTTCGGCGTCATTGGTGGGGCCTGAAGCAGGCCGCCGCAAATTCCCAGCGCGCGTCGCGTATGCTCCCGGCACCGACGATTGAGGGTCCACCTGGATGACGAATAGCCAGCACCTCGACGCCGCTGCCGCGGTTGAAATATCCACCGCCGTCTTCCCGACGGACACTCGCGGCCTCGGTGCATGCCGCGGACTCCTGCCCGCCGACGCCTACGCCCGTGCTGCCGTGGCTATCGCGAATCGCCCGTCCGCCCAGGCCATGCTCCTCACGGGGTTTCCGGTCGGGGGGATCGGCGAGACCGATGGCCCACCGGGAGCGATGGCGGTCGACCAAACGTTGATGGCGCTCGGCTGGGACGTGGTCACCGTGGCCTGCGACACGACCTTTCCCGTCGTTGACGCGCTGCTCGCCGACATTGGGCCGGTCATCGCGGCGCCCTGCACCGGCCGCGGTGCCGCAGAGACATGCGAAGCGTTGCGCCGCGAATACGCGCCGGACTTGGTGGTGGCGATCGAGCGGCCGGGCACCACGGCGGACGGGCGTCGATTGACCATGCGCGGCGAGGACATCACCGGCATCGCCGCCGCGTTGGATCCGCTCATGCGCGCGCCCCTCTCGGTGGCGGTCGGCGACGGCGGCAACGAGATCGGCATGGGCGCCATTGCGCCCTACCTCCAGGCCAAGGGGCTGACTCCGGGCGTCAGCGTGACCCGCGCCGACCACCTGCTGTTGGCCGAGGTGAGCAACTGGGGCGCCAACGGCCTCGTCGCCATGCTGGATATCGTGACGGGGTGCGACACGCTCCCGGACGGCGCCACCGAGGCGGAATGGATTGAGCGTCTGGTGGCGGCCGGCGCAGTCGACGGCATGTCCCGCTCCAATGCCGCCATCGTCGACGGACACTCGCTCGGGGTGAACGCGCGGATGCTCGCCCGTCTGCGTGCCATCGTCGAACGCTGCCGAGGGGCCGCAGACGCGGTATAACCCGGTCCCGTTGACCGTTGTCACCTATCTGCGAGGAAGGTTCGGTTCCGTCTCCAGTCGCGAGACCTTCGCGAAGCTCCTCCGTCATTCCGGCGGAAGCCGGAATCCAGTCCGGACGAACCTATGGGCGCGCTCGCGGCTTTGCATCGGGCGGAATTTCAGACTCGATCCTGCCGATGGTCAGCCGCGACGAGCGGAGACTGCCCGGTCCCTTCTCCCCAGGGGAGAAGGCTAGGATGAGGGGGAAATCCACCAAAAGCGCCATCATGGTCACCACGCAACGACTCGAAACCGGCGCGGCCGTCCGGGCGGCGTGCCGCGATGCCTCCTGGACCGCGACCACCGCCGGCCTGGCGCCGGGCTACGTGCAAGCCAACCTGGTGATGCTGCCGTCGGCGCTGGCCGGCGACTTCGAGGCCTTTTGCATCGCCAATCCACAGCCGTGCCCGCTCTTGGAGCGCACCGCGGTTGGCGACGCTGAGCCGCCTCGATTCGCCCCCGGCGCCGATATCCGCCGCGACGCGCCCCGCTACCGCGTCTACGTTGACGGCCAGGCACGCGGCGGGGAGCCCACGGACGCGCTGGCGCATTGGCGCGACGACATGGTGGGGTTTCTGCTTGGCTGCAGCTTCACCTTCGAGGCCGCCTTGGAGGACGCCGGATTCCCGCTGCGTCACCTTGAGCAAGATGTGATCGTGCCGATGTATCGCACTTCGCTCGAGTGCGCGCCTGTCGGTCCGTTTGCCGGCCCCATGGTCGTGAGCATGCGGCCCATCCCGGCCGATCAAGTGGACGAGGCCCACGAAATCACGGCCCGCTACCCGCGCGTGCACGGCGCGCCCGTGCACGCGGGCGACCCATCGGCTCTGGGTATTGCCGATATCGCCGCGCCTGACTGGGGAGACCCCATCGAGATGCGTGAGGACGAGGTGCCGGTCTTCTGGGCCTGTGGCGTCACGCCCCAGGCGGTGGCGCAGGCCTCGCGTCCGCCGCTGATGATCACCCACGCCCCCGGCCACATGTTCGTGACCGACTGGCGCGACCACGAGCTGGTCGGCGACGGGCCGGTGCGCGCCTAGCCCCCGAATAGCCCCTTGAGTCCAGCCGGCATCTTGCCGCTGCTCATCATCTGCATCATCTGGCGGGCTTGCTTGAACTGCTTCAGCAGTTGATTCACGTCCTGCACCGACGTGCCGCTGCCGTCCGCGATGCGTCGCCGCCGCCGGCCCGTGATGATGTCCGGCGACGCGCGCTCCTGGGGCGTCATGGAGAGGATGATCGCCTCGAATCGGCGCAGTCCCTCGCCCTCGACCGCCTGTCGCACTTCCGGATCGTTCATGGCGCCGCTCATGCCCGGCAGCATGCTCATCACCTGGCTCAGCGACCCCATCTTCTTGACCTGCTCCAGCTGATCCAGGAAGTCGTCCAGGCCAAAAGAGGCCTCGCGCATCTTGCGCTGCATTTCCGTGGCCTGGCGCTCGTCGATGACCTGCTCGGCCCGCTCGACCAGCGACAGCACGTCGCCCATTCCCAGGATTCGTGAGGCCATGCGATCGGGATGGAACGTTTCGAGCGGCTCAAGGGTCTCGCCCGTGCCGACAAACTTGATCGGCACCCCGGTCACGGCCCGCACCGACAGCGCCGCGCCGCCCCTGGCGTCGCCGTCGAGCTTGGTGAGAATGAGGCCGGTGAGCGGGCTGCGGGCATGGAAGGCCTCCGCCACCGCCACCGCCTCTTGACCGGTGGTGGCGTCGGCGACCAGCAGCGTCTCGTCGGGCTTGATGCGCTTCGCGATGCGCCCGATCTCGTCCATCAGCGCGTCGTCGACCTGCAGGCGGCCGGCGGTGTCGAGGATCACGTGACTGCGGCCCTCAGCTCGTGCACGCGCCACACCATTGACGGCGATATCCAGCGGTGCCGGACCGGTGCCTTCTTCGTGGACCGGCAGATCAACCTGTCCTGCCAGCGTCACCAGCTGATCGATCGCCGCCGGCCGCTGCGTGTCGGCGGCCACCAGCAGCGGCGTTCCGCCGCGGCCCTTGGCGCCCAGCGCCAGCTTGGCCGCCGTCGTGGTCTTGCCCGATCCTTGGAGCCCCACCAGCATCACGACGGTTGGAGGCGTCGACGCGGTCGCCAACGGAACCGCTTCGTTGCCCAACAGCTCGACGAGCTGATCGTTGACGATCTTGATGACTTGCTGCGCTGGCGTGACGCTCTCGAGGACCTCCGCGCCAACGGCCCGCTCGCGGATGCCCGCCACGAGATCCCGCGCCACCTTGAAGTTGACGTCGGCCTCCAGCAGCGCCATGCGCACCTCGCGCAGGGCGGCGGTCACATCCTTCTCGGAGAGCCGTCCGCGGCGCCCAAGGCGTTGAAACACGCCCCCCAGCCGCTCGGTCAGGGTCTCAAACATCGGCGGTAGTGCTGGTGGGCAAGGCAGCCCCATCCGAACGCCGGCTGCTGCAGTTTGGTCCAGCGACAGTGATCCGGTCGTACATCACGCGCATTCCGGCTCCTTCTACGGCGCGTCCCGTCCGGTCCCCTCTCTTGGATGGGAGAGGGATAGGGTGAGGGTGAAGGCGCAAGCTCAAGCGCTTCTGCCGAAGGCAGTCCGGGCAAACGCCTTGACCCACGACCCTCGATTCTACGCAGGTACACCGCGCCCTGCCGTTTCGGTAGCATGGCGGGTGGCTCAGCGCCGCATGGGGCATTCGTCTAGCGGCCCAGGACACCGCCCTCTCAAGGCGGAGATCGCGGGTTCGAATCCCGCATGCCCTACCGCAGCTCCTTGCAGGCCGTCGAGCTGAAGCCGGTGCCCAAGAGTCTGCACTGGTCGCTGGCCGTGACCGCTGAGCCGCCGATTTATCGTCAGGCAGCCCTTGGGGATAACGCTCCGACGTGATTGTGGTCAGTTCTTGGGGGGGCGAAAGCGAGAGCGCAGATTGCAATCGCGATCAGGCAATCGGGCGTACCGGGGCTAGAGCTCGTAGCGGACGTATTGCACTTCGGGCAACGCGGATCGATTCACGCTGTCAAACCGCGATGTGCCCCGCCAATGTTCGTGTGATACGAAACGCTTGAGTCGGAGGTCGAAGAGTTGCCTATGTCCGAGTGGAGTCAACGTTGAGGCATTCCTCGCAGACCGACTTCGGCACCAACCCCCAGCGAATCATATGGTTGAACACGAAGCATCCGGCGCAGAAACCCAGAAATGACTCAAGCGCGGCAAATACGGTCAGCACCGCCAGAACGGCGCCCGCTGCTACCGATAATCCTGCGACGAAGTGCAACACCAGCGCGGTCATCGAGAAGATAAGTCCCACCGTTTGAGCAAAGCGCTTGGGCGGCCCCGGCACGAGCCGCTGTTGAGCAATTCGCGGCGCGATCACCCTGGTTGCCAACAGGCCCATTGGGCTGAGCGTTGGGCCGGTGGCTACTCTGGCTAGAAATCCATACGCAAGGAGAAACATCAACCACCACTGACCAGTTACCAAAACAGTAACGGACAGGATGACTACCATTCCGGCTACGATCCTTGCAGCAACTTCGTTGACCGGATTCGGAAAGCTGAAGATATTGCGAAGCCGAGGATAAATCCGTCCCCCGAATAGCTGCGGTAACACTGGGTTAGCCTCGCCTCCTCCGCATATAACCCGGAATCATACAGCGGTTGATCCTCTACGCCGCGGCAAAGCTGTAGTTGGACGACACATTGAGCGGGCCATCCGGTGAGGGCGATGGCAGCGGATCGGGAATTCGATCACCCGGCACCGCTACGAGGTGGGAGATGCGGGGCGAAGCTCGCGCCGGGTCCGCGAGCGACTGATGACGAATACCGGGAAGCTTGAAGGCGCGACGGATACTCGCGTTAGGGCAGGCAAGCTAGACATCGGTGCGCCCGCGCCACTGCGGGTCTTCGGTGCCGGCGGCGGCGTTGGCCGCGCGAGCCATCTCGAAGAGCACATCGGACAGCCGGTTGAGAAACACCGGCGAGCCTTCTGGCGCGGGATCCGGCACCACGCGCCACACGCCGCGCTCGGCGCGGCGGCACACCGAGCGGGCAACTTGCAGCGCGGCGGCGAGCGGGTGACCGCCGGGCAGGATGAAATGCCGCAGCGGCGGCAGCAAGTCTCGGTATTCGGCGAGCCAGCAATCCAACTCCTGGAGCGACCCCGGGGCCAGCGAGGTGCTGCGAGCGCGGCCGCCGGGATTGGCCAGGTCGGCGCCGACCTCCAGCAGACGCTCCTGAACCCACCGCAGCCGGTCCCCCAGACGGAGATCTGTGCCGAATTCCCTCTCCTCCTGGGAGAGGGGGAGGGCAGCCTCCTGCGCCGCGGCGAAACCCAGCCACGAGTTGAGCTCATCCACCGCGCCCAGCGCCTCGATGCGCGTGTCGACTTTCCCTACGCGGGTGCCGTCAAACAGGCTCGTTTCGCCGTGGTCGCCGTGGTGCGTCGTCACGTGGCGTCCTTCAACAGCTCGCGCTCGAAGAAGTCCGCCGTTTCAGTCACCGCCCGGCGCGCGTTCAGGGTCAAGTAATGGCCCACGCCGGGATGAATGGTCAGCTCGCTCTCCACGCCCGCTTGTCCAAGCGCCTCGTGCAGCCGTGCCGCCCAGCGAGGTTTGACGGCCAGGTCGGCCGCGCCCTGGTGGATCGTCACCGGTCCCGCGAGATACTCAAGAAAGTTCCCCGGTGACAGGGCATGGCGTAGGTCCTCCGACGACGACAGCGTCGGCAGCCGGTAGTAGTCCACCAGGTCCTCGGCCCACGCGCTCAGCGGCGCCCACATACCCACCGGCTGTACCCGCGCGTCCACCTCGGCGGCGCGCAGGGCGAGGTCGCATCCCAGGCTGTGGCCCCACATGCCGACGCGCTCGTGTTGGGCGTCCGGCAGCGAGGGGATCGATGCGACCAGGTTGAGCACGTCGATCGCGAAGTCGAGCCGCGCGCCAAAATTCACTCCCGTATCGTCTTCGGACCCGGCAAGACCCCGATAGTCGCTGGCCAGCGTGATGAAGCCTCTCGGCGACAGCTCGGTAGCCATGGCGCGCGTGCCGTCCCCGCTCCGGTACTGGACGGGAAGCGTGAATCCGTGATTCAGCACGACCACGGGGTGCGGTCCGGCGGACTTCGGAATCGTGGCCACGCCGGTGAGCAGCAAGTCGTCCGAGCGGTACGTCATGGCGTAGGTCGTATAGCTGGGGCGCTGGTTGAGCGCGCGGTGCAAGCGAATGTCGCCGGCGCGGTAGTCCCGCGCGCGCAGGGCCTCGATGGCGAACGGCGACCCGCCGGGATATCGGTCGTCGGCATTGCCCACCACCGACCAGGCGTCGCATGCCTGTGCGGCTCCCGCGGCGAGTGCTAAGCCGCTCGCGTGGAGCAGACGGCGTCGCGAAAGCCGGAAGGACGGCAAGCGGTGTTGGTCATTCGAGCGAGTCATGGGTCTCATTGAACGCGGACCACGGGGCGCCGTGACGGCAGCGGCTGCCGCCGCGCTCGGCGACTTTGGCTGGCAAACGGTCACATCGGTGGCCCCATCGTGGCATGCCAACGGTTCGGTTGCCGTGGACAACTCGACACATCGCGCCGAGCGGCAATTCACCCGAGTCTGGTCGTGCTGCGCGACCGGCGCTCCTGGTGGACGGTCGTCAGGCACCGCTAGGTCGTCGCCGATTCCAGTCCGGATGCGATGGTTGGCACCAGTTGTGCGCGCACCGCGCGGTCGGCCGCCAGCAGCGCATTGGTCACGGCGGGCGCCTTGGATCGGCCGTGGCCGATCAGCAGGAGGCCCTTGAGCCCCAGCAGCGGAGTCGCGCCGATCTCTGCATAGTCGATCCGCCGCCGCAGTGCGCGAAGCGCGGGCCGCAAACCAAGCGCGGCGAGCTTCGCCAGCGGGCGCTTGACCACCTCTGCTCGCAGTTCGCCAAACGCATACTCCGCCGTGGCTTCCGCCGTCTTGATCACCACGTTGCCGGTGAACCCGTCGCACACGATCACGTCGGCCTCATCGTGAAAGATGTGGGCCGGGTCGACGTGGCCGACGTAGTTGAAGCCGCCCGACGCGAGCATGGCCGCCGCCTCGTGCACCAGCGAATTTCCCTTGGATTCCTCCTCGCCAATGCTCAGTAGCCCGACCCGGGGATTCTCAATCCCTTGGAGGCGCTCCTGGTAGACGCGGCCCATCACGGCGAACTGGACCAGGTGCCGTGGACGCGCCTCGGCGTTCGCGCCCACGTCTATCAGGAGCGGGCGCGGATCGTGCGCCGGCAGCAGCACGCCCAGCCCCGGGCGCTCGACATCCGGCAGGCGCCCGACGATCAGCACGCCGGCCGCCACGGCGGCCCCGGTGTGGCCCATGGTCACGACGGCATCGACCTCGTTCGCCTTTAGCATCTCGGCCGCTTTGCGGATCGACGTCGGCCGGCGCGAGCGCACCGCCTCGACGGCGTGCTCGTCCATCGCCACGGCCTCGGGGACGTGCACGATCTGCCAGGGCGCCGCCTCGCCGCCTTCGGCGTCCAGCTGCGCGCGCAGCGCGGCTTCGTCACCGACCAGGAGCGGCGTTACGCCGGCCGCGCGTTGGGCCGCCAGGGCGCCGCGCACGGTCTCCGCCGGTGCAAAGTCGCCGCCCATCGCATCGAGCGCGATCCGAGGGGCCACGAGATGCAGCGTGCAACCTCCGCCTAGATGTCGAGGTTTCGGACTGCGTGGGCGTGATTGAAGATGAAGTGGCGGCGCTCGGCAACGTCCGACCCCATCAGCCGCCTGAACACGTCATCGGCGTGCTCGGCGTCCGACACCGCGACGTTGAGGAGATGCCGCGACTCCGGATTCATGGTGGTGTCCCACAGCTGATCGGCGTTCATCTCGCCCAAGCCCTTGTAACGTTGCACCGCCACCTTGCCGGACATCTGCTTGAGGGCTTGATCGCGCTCATCGTCCGAGAAGGCGTAGATCTCCCGCTGGCTGTTGGCCACCCGGAACAACGGCGGCTGGGCGATGTAGAGGTGCCCCTCGTCGATAAGTTCTGGAAGATTGCGGAAGAAGAACGTCAGCAGCAGCGTGCGGATGTGCGATCCATCCACATCGGCGTCGGTCATCACGATCACGCGCCCGTAGCGCAGCTTGGTCAAGTCGACCTCGTCGTTGACGCCGGCGCCGACCGCCGTGATCAGGTTGCGGATGGCCTCGCTGGACAGCACCCGGTCGATGCGCGCCTTCTCGACGTTCAGGATCTTGCCGCGCAGCGGCAGCACGGCCTGGAACCGCCGGTCGCGGCCCTGCTTGGCGTTGCCGCCGGCTGAATCGCCTTCCACGATGAACAGCTCGCAGCGGGCCGGGTCGCGCTCCTGGCAGTCGGCCAGCTTGCCGGGCAGCGCCATGCCGTCGAGGGCGCCCTTGCGCACCACCAGGTCCCGGGCCTTCTGCGCCGCGATGCGGGCGCGCGCCGCCAGCAACGTCTTCTCGATGATGCGGCGGGCGTCGGACGGATGCTCGTGCAGGAACGTGCTGAGCTGCTCATTGACCACCGACTGCACCTGACCCGCCACCTCGCTGTTGCCCAGCCGGTGCTTGGTTTGGCCCTCGAACTGCGGCTCGGGAATCATGACGCTGATCACGGCGGTCAGCCCCTCGCGCACGTCCTCGCCGGTCAAGTTGGCGTCGTTGTCCTTGAGCGTGCCCTGCTTGCGGGCGTATTCGTTCAGCGTGCGGGTGAGGGCCGTCCGAAATCCCGTCAGGTGCGTTCCGCCGCTGATGTTGCGGATCGTGTTGGCGAAGGTCAGCACCTGCTCGGCGACCGTATCGCAGTACTGCAAGGAGATGTCGATCTTGGTCGACTCGACTTCGCCCCGAATACAGATCGGATCGGGATGGAGTGGCGTGCGTCGCCGGGCCAGCAGCTTGACGAATGATTGCGTGCCGCCCTCGAAATAGAACGTCCGACGATCGCCGGTGCGCTCGTCGCGCAGATCGATGCGCGTGTTGGCCACCAGAATGGCCATTTCCCGAAAGCGCTGCACCAAGGTGTCGAAATCGAGATCCAGAGTCTCGAAGATCTCCGGGTCCGGCATCCACACGATCGTCGTGCCGGTCTCGTCGGTCGGCGCCCCGCGCTTGAGATCGGCGAGCGGGCGCCCGTGTCGGTACTCCTGGGTCCAGACGTGTCCGTCGCGGTGGACCTCGACCCTTAGATGCTCGGACAGCGCGTTGACGATGGAAACGCCGACGCCGTGCAAGCCGCCGGAGACCTTATAGGCGCCGCCGCCGAACTTGCCGCCGGCGTGCAGCTTGGTCATCACGACCTCGACGGCGGGGCGACCGACCCGCGGATGCTTGTCGACCGGAATGCCGGAGCCGTTGTCCCGCACCCGCACCCGTCCGCCCGGCAGCAGCGTGATGTCGATTTCGTCGGCGCGACCGGCCAGCGCCTCGTCCACGCTGTTGTCCACGACTTCGTAGACCAGGTGGTGCAGGCCGCGCGCATCGGTGCTGCCGATGTACATCCCGGGGCGCCGTCGGACCGCCTCCAGTCCTTCGAGAACCTGAATATCCTTGGCGCTATACGCCATTCGCGTCGCTACTCCTTCGAGCGCGTGACCTCACGGATCGCGCGATGTTTTGTCTAAGCAAACGGCCGGTCGAACCGCCGGCCAGCCGACACTGCAAGCCGCCAGTGCGCGCACGTTGCGCCGCGCGGCCTATGGGCGGTTGCGTCAACCTGCATGTTGGCGTGTCGATCAGAAGGGGCGGCGATTGGCGCGAGACCAGTCCACCTGGTCAATTCGAGAGAGTTTCGCGCTGCCAACTTGCACACTCAATGGTATCACAGTTGGGGCGAAAATTGCCCTAGATGCCGAGGTGATTTCGCTCTTGTAGCTACATTATCTCGAAGGCTGCGGGACGGTCCTAAATCAAGAACCGACCGTCCTGCTGGATCAGGTCGCCGTCGAGATACAACGCGCCGTCCTGCCGCAGGTCCTTGATCATGTCCCAGTGCACGGCCGACTCGTTGCGTCCGCCCGTGAACTCATAGGCCCGCCCAATGGCCAGGTGCACCGTGCCGCCCATCTTCTCGTCGAACAGGATGTTCTTGGTGTGGCGCTGGATGCCGAAGTTGGTGCCAATGCCGATTTCGCCCAGCCGGCGCGCGCCGGGGTCCGTGTCGAGAATGTCTGTGAGAAACTCCTCGCCCTTGTCCGCCGTCGCCGCCACAATCTTCCCGCCGGCGAATTCGAGCCGGATGCCCTGCACCTCGCGTCCCTGGTAGATGGCGGGAAATTCGTAGCGAATGTGACCCTCGGTGGCGTCCTCGATCGGCGCGGTGAAGATCTCGCCGTCCGGCATGTTATGCGTGCCGGCCGCCGGCTCCCAGATGCGCCCCTCCACCCGCAGCGTCAGGTCGGTTTCCGGCGCAACGATGCGGATCTCACTCCCTGCTTCCAAGCGTGACTTGACGCGGGTCAGCTCGGATTCCATCGCCGTCCAATCGATGTTGGTGGCGCCAAAGAGAAAGTCGGCGTATTCGTCCAGCGCCATCTCGGCTTCTTGAGCGAACGCGTTGGTGGGGTAGTCACAGAGCACCCAGCGGACGTTCTCGATGATCTGATTCATCACCGGACGCGAGGCGGTCATCACCTTGCCGATCTTGCTCGTGTCGCTGCTCGTGAGCGCCCGCGTGTTGCTCGCGGCCCGGATTCGGATGGCGGCGTCGATGGTGTCGGCCTCGAACTTGCGCACCGGGTCCAGGTGGCTGAGCTGCTCATCGGAGGCATGACGCAGAAAGAGCCCCTCGGTTTCTTCGAACGTCACGCTCATGCGGGGATGGGCGCCCGCCTCGAGCGCGAGGCGATAGCAGGTCAGCATCAGCGGCTTGGCCTCGGCCGGCCCCATAATCGCCACCAACTCGCCGGCCTGCAGCTTGGTCGAGTGATGCACCAGGATCTGGGCCAGACGGTCGATTCTTGGGTCGTTGAGCATGTCGCCTCGGACGGGGCGCGGCACGGGTCAGACTAGCACCGGCCTCGGCGCGTGCGGCGCCGCCCGCGTTGCGAGCGGTGAGTCAATCTGAGTCCGTCATGCCCGCGATGCATGTCCCCGTGCAGGCGGGGAGCAGGAATCCATCCGCGGCTCGGCGACCGCCAAACCGAGGAAGCCGCGACGACGTTCGATGGTGACGGGGACAGTCCGCGCCCCAACGTCAGAGTGATCTGTTGCCGAGTTTCACACCGCTGCGGTCAGTGCCGCTAGCTCGTGGCTCCGTTCGCCTCGATGTCGGCGAAGTGACGCCAGGCGGCGTAGTAGACCTCGGCCGCCTGCACGACCTCGGCGACCGGCACCCACTCGTCCTCGCTGTGCGCCACGGCAATGTCGCCCGGCCCGCACAGCACGCTGGGAATCCCAACCGCCGCCAGCGACGCCGCGTCCGAGCCGTAGGGCGCCCCGTTGATGGCCGCGCGCCCGGTCACCGCCTGGCACGCCGCAAGGAGCGACTGCACCACGCCGGCGTCCTCCGGCGTATCCAGCGAGCCCGCGACGACTTCGGGCACGGCCTCGACCTGCAAATCGGGAAATCTCTGGCGCGCGATGTCCAGCACCTCGTCAAGCTCCGCATCCACGTCCTCGAGCGACTCATCCGGCAGGAAGCGCCGGTCGAAGACCAGCTCGCAGTGGTCCGGCACCACGTTGAACGAAGTGCCCGCGCGAATCGTTCCCGCGGAAAACGTGGAATCCCCGCACAGCGGATGCCAGCGCCCGGCGAGGCGACGCGTAAACTCCTCGCGCAGCACCTGGATCACGTCGGACATGTGGTAGATGGCGTTGACGCCCAGGTCCGGACGCGAGCTGTGAGCCGATTTGCCGGACGTGGTGATCTTCCAGAAACGTCCGCCGCGATGCGCGCGCACGATCTCCAGGCTCGTCGGTTCGCCCACGATCGCGCCGTCCGCGGTCACGCCCGAGGCGGCCAGCGTGTCGGCGCCGGTGCTTCCCGTCTCTTCGTCCACCGTTGCCGCCAGCACCAGCGTGCACGGCCGGACCGATTCACGCGATACGCGCCGCAGCGTGAGCATCATCGCCGCCAGCGAGCCCTTGGTGTCGCAGGCGCCGCGGCCGTGCAGCAGGCCCGCGTCATCGAGCCACGGCTCATGCCCGCGCGTCATGGCGCCCAGGGCCACCGTGTCCATGTGCGCTTCCAGCATCAGGACCGGCGCGCCGGCGTCGCCTTCCAGCGTGCCCACCACGTTGGCACGGCTGGGCAGCGCCTCCTGGAAGATGACCTCCGCGCCGCACGCCTCGGCATAGGCCGCGACCCTGGCCGCCATCGCCGCTTCGCCGGTGCCTCCCGGAATCTCGGGCGACACGCTCGGCGTGCTGACCAAGTCCGTCAGGAGCTCGATCGCGTCCTGTTCAGTCGCCGTCGGCTCTCCGCGCATGGCCGCATGATAGGCCCGCTCGCCGCGCCATGCGCAACCGGGCAGCAGGCCACGATCGGTCCGTCATTCCGGCGGACGCCGGAATCCAGTCGCAACTACCCCGGAGGCGAACAGGGCCCGCCCGTCCACTGGCGGCCAGTCACCAGGCGCGTCCTGCGCCGGGAACCGATGACCTCGAGAGACGGAACTCCTCAGATTCCTTGCGCCAGCTCCGCCCACTGGGATTCGGGGAACGCTTCCATCGTCTGCGTGCCGCCGCCGAAGCGCTCGCGGAACGCCATCATCGCCTGGGCGCAGGCCACGGTGTTGGGGAACTCCATGACTGCCACGCCGTCGAACTGCCCCATGGTCAAGTAGATGGAGACCAGCTTGCCGCCGTGCGCCTCCAGGACTTTGCGAGTCTCGGGCGCTCCTTCTTCCAATTTGTGGGCGAGCGAGCCTTCCTCGGCAGACTCGGCGTTGGGCAGGGTGAGCAGAGCGATGAAGGTGGCCATGGGATCTCCCGGAAAACGATGCGTTAAGCCGGTGAAGTATCGCACCACGTACGGCGCCCGTCGGATGCAAAATGACGCAGCGCCGCAAGCACAGGACGAGGACCCATGGCCTACGACGAAAGACTGGCCCAGCGACTGCGCGAGACCCTGGCGGACGAGAGCGGGCTCACCGAGCGGCGCATGTTCGGCGGCGTCGCCTTCATGCTGGACGGCAACATGGCCGTGGGCGTGTCGGGCGACGAGCTGATGGTGCGCACGGGGCCGGATCGCGTCGGCGAGGCGCTGGCCCACCCGCATGCCCGCATCTTCGATCTGAGCGGGCGTCCCATGAAGGGCTGGGTGCTGGTGGCGCCGCAAGGCACGGCGGACGACGCGGACCTCGCCGACTGGCTCGAGCTTGGCGTGTCGTTCGCCCGCTCGCTGCCGCCCAAGTAGCGCCGGCTGCGAAAACCTCCGTCATTCCGGCGGAGGCCGGAATCCAGTCCGGTTCGAACCCGGGGGCATGCTGGACGTCTTGCGTCCGAGCCATCCCCGTGCTTGACACCGCGTGAGTGGCTCAGGCCCGCGCCTTGAGCGGGTACGCAAAGGCCTCAACCACCGCCGGGCTACATCGGGATGTTCTTGACCAGGCCGATCACGTGACCCTCGGGGTCGGTGAAGATCCCGATGATCACGTCCTCCATCACCTGCATCTCGGGCATCACGATGCTGCCGCCCAGGCTCACGGCCTTCTCCAAGGACGCCGTCACGTCGTCCACGCCCACGTAGAAGGTCACGCGAGTGGGCGGCTCAACGTCCCCCATGCCCATGATGCCGCCGCCGATGCCCGGCCCCTCGCTGGGCGCGCTCACCACCCCATAGTTCATGGGGTTGTCGGCGGTGATCTCCCAATCGAAGAGGTCGCCGTAGAACTTCTGCAACGCCGGGCCGTCCTTGCCGTTGATTTCCCAATGCACCACGCTGTTCGCCATCTCACTGCTCCTTCCGCGTGCTCGCGGTCAATGTCGCTGCGGTCCGCCTGGCCGGCTTGTTGATGTGCGCGGCCCGGCGGCGGCGCCCACCGTACACGGTCGAGTCGCGCCGATGCGTCCTTCGATACGCACCATGCAGACCGTAAATCGGTAGGCTGACCCATTCAGCAGGTAAACCTACGGAGTCGGCATGAGGCGACCCTTGCGCAGTCGACGGTCGCGCCCGATCCGTTCGTCATTCTCGCCCCACTCGTCATTCCGGCGGACGCCGGAATCCAGGTCCCAGGTGCAACTGCGCGCCGGGCAGCCGCCAGCGACTCCCCACATCTGGCCTATCCGTGTAGGGGCGCCCCTAGTGGGCGCCCTCCGAGATGGAGCAGGGCAGCCACGAGGGCTGCCCCTACATCGACTTGGTCGCGCCCGGTGGCTCAGGCTGCGCGCAGCCTGGGATGCGACCCCCGTCATTCCCGCGGAGCCTGTCCCCGCGAAGGCGGGGAGCCGGAATCCAGCCTTCCCGGTGGCCCAGGCTGCGTGCAGCCTGGGAAGCGCCACCCGTGATCCCCGCAGCCCACGCCAATTCCACCCCCTCCGTCATTCCCGCGGAGGCGGGAATCCACGCCCCACGACTGGCAACCCGCCACCGCAACCCGGGAACCGGACGCCCTAGGTGGAGTTCCTCCAAGCGCCCGTCCTCGGCGTGGCGGCGGGCCTCAACCCGTACGTCACCGTGGCCCTCACCGCGCTCTTCGCCTGGCGCTCGGACTTCCTCACGCCCAACCCCGCCTTTGACTTCGTGGGCACGAGCGCCGTTTTCCTGATCGCCCTCCTGCTCCTGCCCATCGACCTCTTTGCCGACAAGTTTCCCGGCAGCGGAGGCCTCATGGACCGCGTGGGCTGGGTGCTGCGGCCCGTGGCCGGCGGACTTGCGGGCGCCGCGGTCATGCCCGATCACCCCGCGGCGATCGTCGGCGGCCTCGCGCTCGGCGCCGCGGCGGCTGCCGCCCTCCACGGTCTGCGCCTCCACCTTCGTCGCAGGCTCCAATGGCGCATGCTCGGCTTCGGCCGCCTGGTGCTCGGCGCCTACAGCGATCTCACCAGCGGCATCGTCGCCGCCGTCGTCCTCCTCACCGCCCCCGCCGGCGCCCTCATCGCCGTCCTCGCCCTAGCCGCCGCCCTCCTCGCCGACCGCCGCTGGGGCGCCGACGAGCCTGCTGAAAGCGCGCTCGATGAATCTGACGGAGGTGGTGGCTGCGCATAATGGCGATCGTCACCCGCCGCGCAGCCGGACACCTTGGGAATGCTTGACCAGCAGACTCTGGATGAAATCATCACGCGCATCGTCGACGGGGTGGAGCCGGAGAAAATCATCCTCTTCGGGTCCGCCGCTCGCGGCGGTGCCGGCCGCCACAGCGACGTCGACCTACTGGTCATCAAGGGAGGCGCGGATCCGCTCGACCTTATGGCCCAGATATATAGCCGGCTGCACGGCGTGGGCGCCGCGGTCGACGCCATCGTGGTCTCCCCCGAAGACGTGGAGCGCTTCAGGGAGAGCCACGCGCTGGTGATCAAGCCTGCCCTGCGGGATGGCATGGTGGTGTATGAGTCCCGCTAAGGACCAGGCTTCGGCACGAGCCTGTTTCGCAGGGCGGAAAGACTTTCGGCCGCGAGGCTAGATCGTGTCGCTCGCCACGGAAAACCTAGCCGAGATCGTCCTGGAGCTTGCGAAGCGTCCGACCCATGAAACCGTGCGAGCCGATGTCCGCCAGCTGCTGATCGACGGCCTCGGTGTCCCGCGCCAGGATGTTCAACTTGAAAAGCAAATCCCCGAAGTTCGCGGCCGCATCGACGCGCCCGAAGGCTTGGCAAGTGACAATTGCTACGCTAAAATTGCCACAATAGTCACATCCAGCCGGCGAGGAGGCCCGATTTGCTGGAGAAATCACCCGATGAGGCGCAAGAGCAAGGGAATTGGGAGGCGCTTGACACTAATATCGACTCGAATGTCACACCTAACGGACAAAACCCTGACGAACTGCTTGCGTACCTTTCTGCCCCGATCCGTGCCGTGCATGAAGCCCTGGATCGAGGGGTCTCGGAGGCAGAGCTAGTCCTGGAAGGGCGCAAATGGGATCCGCACATGTACGCCGACCTCATTCGGTACGAGGCGCGCTGTTGGCTTGAAGATCAGGTGACAACGGCGTGGCAGATTGATAGGACGCTCGCGAATTCGGGGATTCAGATCACGCGTGGTCCCGTTGTTATGCGGGCACGGATGTCCCAGCACGGCGCCTTGCCAGGTCCAGGGCGCAGCTATGCACTCCAAGATTTCTATAGACAGCACCCGCTACCGTTGGTGATTGATGGCGCAGTGTTGACTTCCAACGCAAATCTAGTGCTTGCTTATACCGTTAACAACGATCAGACTATCGGTCTATGTTTATGTAAACCGAAGAGTGAAGCTCTCTTGGGACGCGAGGCGGAATTTGAATGGAGAAAGAGAGTCACGATCAATTCGGGCGAAGGCCTAACCTTCACACCTTCCGCCGATCAGGAGATTGAGTTAGGAGAAGCTATTGAGGGCAGGGATACCGAAATTATATGATAGGTGTGCGTGTCCGAATAGCTCGTGAGGCATGCCGATTTACACAGAAGGAGCTGTCGGATATAAGTGGTGTCCCTTTGAGTACAATAAACTCGATTGAACATGGTCGGATACAAAAGCCATCAGAGGCATGCATCAATAGAGTCGCGCATACAACGTCTTTTCCCGTTTCATTCTTCCATCTTGGTCCGCTACCGGATATTCCTGAGGGATACTTCAGGAAACTCAAGCGAGGCAAGGCTAAAGACACAAAGAGGATGCGGGCTCAAGTTCACCTAATTGCCGAGATTGTACAAAGGGCTGACCAAAAGCAAACGGTGGCTCTTCCGAGTATATCGATAAGGCCTATTAGCGATAGACGCGAAAGAATTGATCTCAATGAAATTGAAGAAATGGCAAGCGGCGTTAGGGATTGTATAGGAGTGGACCGGCAAAGTCCGATCCCTGATGTGATTCGCGCCGCCGAACGATCCGGAGTTGTTGTTGTCCGGCTGCCAATTGAATTCGCCGACCATGACGGTTACTCCGTCTGGCCGGATTTTGGCCTGGATGGACGCCCTATTGTTGCCATTACATCGGGATGTCCGGGCGATCGCGAACGGGCCAATGTGGCTCACGAGCTTGCACATCTGATTCTTCACACTATGCGGTCGCGTATAGATTGCGACTGGGCGGAAAAGGAGGCGTGGCGACTTGCGGGTGCTATTATGTTCCCTCGGCATGCAGCGATCAATCTGCTGAGACCTCGGGTGACTTTGCAGGTTCTAATGGCCGCGAAGGCTGCCTACGGCGTGTCTATAGGGCTGGCTGCGCGAAGAGCTCTTGATCTAAATCTGATATCGGAGCACCACTTTGTGTCGCTTAGGAAGCAAATGTCGGCGCGTGGATGGAATAAGAATGAGCCAGTTGATGTGCCGAACGAGGAGCCTCTACTGATCAAGAGGATCGTTGAGGGACTTGCGGGTGTGGGATCGCTCCGGGAGCGTGCCGAGCGACTGCATACGCAGTTTTTCTTGGTTCCTGCACTTTCTGGAAATGGTCATTTCTGACGAAAGCTCGGTCGTTGCTACAGACTCGATTTCCTGCCTGAGCCGCGACAAACTTGAGGTTGGCTAGGGGCTCGCGTATCGAAGTGCCGCGGCTGAAGCCACGGCTCTCCTACTGGTTGGGGATCTTACCGTTGCCATGATTCCGCACGAATGGCTCGCCGGCGGCGGACTGTCAGGGTACATCGCGCGTAAGCAAGTCGTCGCCGATCTCGTATAGGCGGCGGCGGAAGAACAGGCGCTTGCGCGATGGTGCCCTATGTGGTACTAACTGCTAGTGATCGAGATCCGAGAGTACATTGATCACAGGGGCCGCAGCCCGTTTGCCGACTGGTTCAATCGACTCGACGGTCGGGTGGCGGCCAGGGTGCGGCTGGTCGTGGAGCGCGTCCGGTCCGGGAATCTGTCCAGCGTCAAGGCTGTTGGCGGCGGGGTCGTGGAGTACCGCATGCACACTGGACCCGGCTACCGAATCTATTTCGGCAGGGTCGGTGACACCGTGATCATTCTGCTTGGCGGCGGAACCAAGCAGCGCCAGTCAGCGGATATTGCGGCCGCCCAGGATCGTTGGGCGGACTACCTACGGCGCAGGCGAGAGGAGACCTAGGGAATGCCGCTCACGCGCGATTTCAGGGAGACGGTGATGGCCCGCGCAGGGCGCGATCCGGTGTTCCGAGAAGGGCTGCTGAACGAAGGAATCGGGGCGCTGCTGAATGGCGAGGTGGATGTTGGCAAGGCCCTGCTGCGCGACTACATCAACGCTACGGTGGGGTTCGATGAGTTGGGCCGCTTGACCGGCAAATCGTCCAAGAGCCTGATGCGCATGTTCGGTCCCAACGGCAACCCGCAGGCTCGCAACCTGTTCGAGGTCATCAACCAGATCCAGCGACACGAGGGCGTTCGGCTGCACGTCACCGCCGTGCGCTAGTGCGCCTGGCGGCGCTGAAACGCGGGCACGGGCTTATCGTCCGGGGCTTGAATGCGGCGAGGGCGTGGAGTCGCGGGGCGACCACCAGGCTCTGTGCCATCGAGCTGGCTTGGGCAAGCATTGCCCAATGCGCATCAGTGCGGCGCCGTCTTCTACGGGGAAGTGCCCGGTTCGGCTATCGCTTTCGGAGTTGGGCCGGAACTACGGCCCACATCAGGAAGAGGCCTAGAAAGGCTACTAGACCAAGAATGGCTTCGACTGGCAACGGCATGCCTCCTACGCTCCGCCGGTTTCCCGGGTGAGCAACTACGGCCACCGCTGCAACTCCAAGCCCTTCGCCGCTATTCGGCGCGCAGTGTACCGGAGCGCCGACCGTCGCGCGGGCGCTGTCCCCGCTAGAGCCGCACAATCTCCCGGGCGTCGCTCACCACTTCCAGCGGCAGGTGCAGGGCCTCGACGAAGTTCACGATGGCGGTGAGCTGGCCGTCCACGTAGCGGCTGTCGTTGGCGACGCAGGCCACGCCCACCCGCGCCGAGTGCGGCGCCGGATCCTGCTCCAGGTCGGCCACTGCCGCGTTGAACTTGTTGCGCAGCCGCGCCGTGAGCGCCCGCACCACGCGGCGCCGGTCCTTGAGGGAGTCCGCGCCGTGGATGCGCAGCACCAACTCCAGGGTTCCCACGTGCACGTCGGCAGTGTAGGCGGCCGGCGCTCGGCGCTATCCGGCCTTTGAGACCTCCAGCACGTGCGCCCGCGCCTCGCGCACGCCGGCTTCCACCTCCTCGGGCGGCAGATCGTCCGTGCCGTCCCAGCTGAAGGTGAACATGCCGTAGTAGTTGCGCTCCTCGAGCTGGTCGAGCATGGCGCCGAGGGCTTCTGCGCTATCCGAACCGGCGCCGGCGAGGTGCACGTGGCCAATGCGGGTGCCGGCGGCGTCGGCCAGCGCCTCGAACGTCAGCCCGTCGCGCGCGGCCTGCGCCGGATCGAGGCTCAGTTGCACGCGCGGATGGCCCACGTCGTCCAGGAACGAGGCCACCTCTTCGGCCGTGTCCATCCAGGTTTCCGCCTGGTGCGCCAGACACAGGGTGACGCCGGCTTCCTGCGCCGTGCGTCCGTAGGCGCGGACGTCGTCGGCGGCCTCGCGGCGGTCGTAGTCGCGCGGCGGCGCGGTGGCGATGACCACGCGCGCGCCCAGCTCCGCGGCGAAGCTGATGCGCTGCAGCATGTCGTCACCGGATGTGGCAATGGCCGTCACCGACGAGGCGCGCAGCCCGCGCGCCTCGAGGCCGGCTTGGACATCCGCCGCGCTCTCGGCCGCCGGGTCCACGTGGGCCAGCACCGTCGGCGCCGCCCACAGATCGACGTGATCGATGCCGGCCGCTTTCACCCCGTCCAACGCCCGGTCCAACGACTGCGCGCGGAACAAGAGCGTCGAGCACGCGAGTCGGGTGGAAATGTCGTAGACGAACATCGATTCCCGTTGCGAGGCACACCGGATCGGCAGGCTGCCGCCCTATTGTCGCGCATCCGCTCAAAATTGGCCTACAGGCCGGTCCCTTAGGCCAAAAACGGGTTGTGGAGCTTCTCCTCGCCCACGGTCGTTGGCGGACCGTGTCCCGGAAAGAACTTCGTGTCGTCGCTGCGGGTCATCAGCTTGGCGCGGATGGCGGCCAGCTGTTCGGCATACCCGAGATTGCCCGTCCGGGTGCCGCCGATCGATCCCGCAAACACCGTGTCGCCCACCAGCACCCCGTCGCGCAGCGCGTAGGCCGTGTGGCCGGGCGCGTGACCGGGCGTTTCCAGCGCTTCGAGCGCAAAGGGGCCCACGGTGAACGGTCCGTCGCCGGTCACGACGTGCAGGTTCGACTCGTCAACGCCGTGGACGAGTGACCGTGCGCCCTCGTGCACCCACACCGGGGCGGGCGCCTGGGCGTAGACCGCCGCCAGCGCGTCGATGTGGTCGGCGTCGCCGTGCGTGATCAGGTAGGCCGTCACGCGCCAGCCGGCCTCGCTTACGGTCTTGAGCACCGTCTCCGGCAGTGCGCCCGGGTCCACCACCAGCGCGTCGCCGGTCGCCGGGTCGCCGACGATGTACATCGTCACTCGCATGGGCGGGTGCGGAATCATGCGCACCTGCAGGCCGCCGGCCAGCGTGGGCGCCTGCGCCTGCGGTCGCCACGCCATCTCGGCGACGTCCCAGAGACTCGGCGCGTGCAACTCCAGCGCCGCGGCCAGGCGGTCGCTCTCGGCTTGCGTCGGCTGGCGCTCATAGTCCTCCATGCCTTGCACCGTGGCCTCGTCGAGATCCGCCCGCTGCGCGACCTCCGACGGCTCAAGGCCGAGCCCGCGGCGCGCCTTGCCGATGACGTCGCCGAACTCGTCTTCCAGCGGTGTCGCCGTCATCTCTGCCGCGCTCACTCCACGCGCTCCAGCAGCTCGATCTCGTACCCGTCCGGGTCGTCGATGAAGGCCATCTTCCGCCCGAGCGGGAACTTTTCGCGCCAGCCGTCCGGCCAAATCTCGATCCCGCGGCGCTCCAGGTCGTCGCAAAACGCGATCAGGTCGGGCACGCCGATGGCGAAGTGCATCAGGTCTTCGGGAACGTTGAGGTCATAGTCCTCGGACCAGGTGAACTCGATCGTGTGTTCGTTGCCCGGCAACTCCAGGTGCACGATGTGGTTGCCGGAAGGCGATCGATCCGTCCGACTGATGACTCTGAAGCCTAGGAAGTCCTCGTAGAACCGAATCGAACGGTCAAGGTCGCTGACGCGGATGCGCGTGTGCAGCAGTTGAGCCATCAGTCGGACCTCCTCACGCAGCGCTGGTCCATAGTCTCACGCCTCGTGTGTTGGTGCGTCCGCCGGCTCGTCCGGCCCATCGGTCTCGGCTGTCGAACGGGCCCAAAACGGCAGCACGGGCCGTCCCCGCCATCGCGCCAGCAGAATGTAGAGCGCCGGACCGGCGACTGCCGCCAGCCACGGGATGACGTGCACGATGATGACGTTCAGCGTCTCTCGATCCTCGACGATCAGCCGGTCGTGCAGGGCGGGATCCTCGATGATCAGCACCACCGCGATGCGGAAGATCAGCGCGCTGCCCGCGTAGATGATCAGCGGCAGCCGCTCGGTGGCGAACGCGATCAGACCCGAGCCCACGAACAGCAGCGGGATCGAGAGCGCCAGTCCGATGACCAGCAGCAGGATGTCTCCCTGGGCCGCGCCGGCGATGGTCAGCACGTTGTCCAGACTCATCACCACGTCCGCCAGGATGATCAAGCGCAGCGCCTGCCAGAAGGTGGTCGCCGCTTCGTGGTGCTCCTCGTCCCCGTGGGGAGCGAGCAGGCGCCAGCCGACCCAGAACAGCGCCAGCCCGCCGACCAGCGAGATGATTGGAATCTGCAGCAGCAGCGTCGCGATGGACGCAAACGCGATCCGCAGCACCACCGCGCCGCCCGCGCCGAACAGAATGGCCAGCCGCCGCTGCCGCCCCTGCAGCCGGCTCGCCACCACCCCGATCACCACGGCGTTGTCGCCGCTGAGGATCAGGTCGAACAGAATGATCTGCCCTAGACCTGTCGCAAACTCCGTCTCCACGCGAACTCCTCGTCCTGCACCCTCGCCGCCGCGAACGCTCGGCGGGCATCTCGGCGGCCTAGCCTACATGCCGGAGCGCATGCGCCGACGCATACCTTGCGGGGCAGCCCCGCGCCTGGCGCCGATGCTTGCGTGAAAAACCCCACGGTCGAGCGGCGCGAGGCGGGCGATAGTGTGCTTCACAGGCGTGGCACGCTGGCGAGCACATGCACTGGTCAACGACTCGACGCAGGCTTCGGCTGCTGATTCTTCCGCTCTGGCTTCCGCTGGCGATCTTGGTGGTGTCGGCCATCCGCTTCAGCACTCTATCGCCGGGTGGGGAAGTGGGCGGGATTCCGAGCGCGGTCGCGATGATCGCGCTGATGGTTGTGTTTGCCTGGATCGCCGCGATTCCGCTAACCCTCGCCGTGACCTTCTTACATCGTCGCGTTCGTGTGGTGGCCTACGTGTGCGGCGTTGTGCTGGCCCCGCTGACGGTCTACGGGGCGGTGATCGGCGGGCTGTTCGGCCCGGTGGGCGTCGTGCTCTACCCGCTGGTCCTCTCGCTCCCTGCCTGGATCGTGCTGGGCGTCACCGTCCTCGTCCAGCGGAGGCGCTCCAACATGCGCCCCGCCGAGAGCGCCTAGCCGCCCTGACCGGCGCCGTCCGAAGCTCGGGCGATCTCTCGGCGCAGCGCCGCCAGCTCGTCGGTTGCCAGCTTCCGCGCCGCGCCGGGCGCCAGGTCCCCAAGGATCACCGAGCCGATGCGCACGCGCTGCAACCGGGTGACGCGCAGCCCCACCGCCTCGAACATCCGCCGCACTTGGCGCTTGCGACCCTCGGCCAGCACCAGTCGCCAGCCATCCCTCACCCGCGTCGCGCGTAGGGCGCGAGCCGGCCGTCGGTCGCCGATATCCACGCCCTCGGTGAGCCGCCGGGCCAGATCGGCGGGCTCGGGTCCCCAAACCGTCACCAGGTATTCGCGCTCATGGCCAAAGCGCGGGTGCATGAGCTGAAACGCCAGCTCGCCGTCGTTCGTCAGCAGCACCAGGCCCTCGGAGGCGAAATCGAGCCGACCGACCGGATACAAGCGTTCGCGCCGCAGCGCCGCGGGCAGCAAGTGCAGGACTGTTGGACGGCCGTGCGGATCGTGGGTGGTGGTGAGCACACGCGGCGGCTTGTGCAGCGCGATGACGATTCCAGGTTGTCGAGGCAGTTGCACGAGTTTCCCGTCCAACCGAATCTCCTGCGCTTGAGGGTCGACGCGGACGCCGAGCGTCGTCACGACCTGGCCGTCGACGGCCACGCGCCCGTCGCGTATTGCCTGCTCCATCGTTCGCCGCGACCCGCGCCCCGCTCGCGCGAGAAACACTTGCAGCCGCAAGCCGCGGCTGTCTTGTCGTTCGTCGCGATTGGCCTCGGACGCTGGCGGGTGGCTGGTGCGCGGTGACAAACGCCGTCTCCAGATTTAGAGTGACCTGCGGAGCATACGCGCGCGGAAGGCCTCGTCATGCAGCGCCGCCTGTATCGCAGCGAGCAGGATCGCCTGCTCACCGGACTCTCGGGCGGAATGGCGGACTACTTCGACGTTGATCCCACGCTCATGCGCCTGCTCTGGGTGCTCCTGGCGATCTTCACCGGCGGGGTCGCCATCATCGTCTATTTCGTCATTGTGGTCGTCGTGCCCACCGGCCACGCGCCCGCGCCGGGAATCGAGCCCGGTGCGGTCGAAGCGGATGACGAACCCGCCGACACCGGCGAATCGCTAGAGCCGTGCGACGAGCCCGCAGGTGCGGAAGGCGCGCCGCAACAGGCGTCCGAGGCGGCGGCTCCCGGCGCCGCGCAAACGTATCGGCCCTATGCGCCTAGTCGGCCGTCGGCTGGCCGTGGCGGAAGCATGAGCGGTCCGGCATTCATCGGGCTCGCGTTGGTAGTCATTGGCGTGCTCGCGCTGCTGGATTCGCTTGGTCTCTTTGCGCAGGTCGATTTGTGGCGGCTGTGGCCGCTTATCCTGATCGCCTTCGGCGCATTCCTCATCATCAGGCGCCGCTGACCACGCGCCTCGGCTGACGACTGCGCGAGCGCACGGCGGCTCCGTTACAGCTCGAACTCCGTCTCTGGATCCACCGCCAGCGGCGACCAGCTCTGGCCCGCCAAGAGGCGCAGCGTGATCTCGCCCACCTGCTGGATGTAAGGCTCTTCACCCGGAATCAGTTGGTCTGCGGCGGCGTATGCGGCCTCCACTTGGGCCGCGCCGGGTCGCCGAACCACCGCTGGAATGCGCCGCGCCTCGCCGGCGGCGAGTCGCCGCAGGGCGTCCGGAGCGACCGCCAGCAGCGCCGCCACTTCAGGATATGGCGGGCGAAGCTCAAGCAAATCGTAGGGACAGCGCCAGAGCCATAGCTCTTGGACCTCGAGGTCGACCAGTCCGTTGGGGAGCCGTGCCCCGCTCTGCCGCTCGCCCAGCGACAGCACCTCGCCCGCGACCGGCCGCCGACCGAGCTCCTCCTCGGCCTCGCGCCATGGGTCGGGGTCGCCAACCCGCAGGTGCCCGGCCGAACTCGCGTCGAGCCGGTTCGGCCAGGATGCCTTGAATGGCCCGCGCTGTTGCAGCACCAGCATTGGTCCCGCGTCGCCCGCCGCCGGCAGCAGCGCCCACACCGTGCGCGTGCGGTGCCAGTCGCCGTCTATGTGTACGGCGGCGCGCGACTTGACGACACCGGTCGGCGTCCCATCGGGATGCGTCACCGCGAGCTGTTCGTCGTCCTCCGACGCGCCGGACGCAGGATTCGACGCCATGCGGCAACTCCGGGCGGCAACGGCCTTGAGGCTCGTGGCACTCTAGCGTTTGCGAACCGGAATCGTCCGCGTCGGCGTGAGGCGGTGGTGGCATGCGGCTTGGATGCTGCGCGTCGCTTGACGCGCTGGATGCGGTGAGAGATGCGGGCTTCGCCTACGTCGAGCCGCGCGTGGTGGACCTGGTGCCCGACGACGACGAGACGGTCTACGCGCCGATCCGCCGGCGCATCCAGGATGCGGGATTGCCGGCCGAGGCCTTCAACGTGTTCGTGCCGGCGCACCACCCGGTTGTCGGGCCCAAGCGCGACCTCCCGGCGCTGCGCGCCTATTTGGACACGGCCATGGGACGGATGTCTGAGTTGGGGACCCGCGCGGTTGTCTTTGGCAGCGGGCCGGCCCGCTCCACGCCGCGGGGATACGATCGCCACCAGGTGCCCGGTCAAATCCTCGAGTTCCTGGCGCTCGCCGCGGACGCCGCCGCGCCCTACGACCTAGACATCGTGATCGAGCCGCTCTGGCGCGAGAAATGCGACAACATCAACACCGTGCTCGAGGCGGCGGTCGTGGCCCGACAGTCCGGAAGCTCCCGCGTGGCGGCACTGGCCGACTGGTGGCACATGAGGCGCGAGCGCGAGCCCCTCACCAACCTGGCCGAGGCACGCGGTCGACTGCGCCACGTCCATGTGCCGGTCCCGCCGCTTCCCGGCTCCCCGTCGCAGTCCACCGATGCCGGCCTGCCCGAGTTTCTTCGGGCGCTGACCGCCGTGAACTACTCCGGCCGCGTCAGCATTGAAGACAACGGCCAGCGATTCGGCTGCTTCAGTCGCGAGGCGCCGCAGGCGCTGGCCTACCTTCGAACGCACCTCCGCCGATGAACGCGCCGGCGCCGCGGACCTGGGAATTCGCGTTTGACGACCACGTCATGCGGCTGGATGCCGCGCACCGGCCCAGCCACGCCTTCCGACCCGGTATTGACTTTGCGACGTGGCGCCGCGGTTTGCGGGACGCCATCGCGGCCTTGCGCGGTCCCTTGCCAGCCCCGGTCGATCCCGAGCCCGTGGAGTTGGAGCGCACGCTCGGCAGCGGCTACGTGCAGACACGGCTCGTCTTCCGCTCCGCATCCGATGTTGATGTGCCGGCGCTTCTGCTCGTGCCCGACGGCGTCGATGCCGACCATCCGGCGCCGGCCATCCTGGCCCTGCACGGCCACGGCGGGGGCAAGGGCGACCTCGTCACGCCGGGCATCTACCACGCCAATGCCACGCACTTCGCGCAGCGCGGCTACGTGGTGCTGGCCCCCGATGCGCCCGGCTTCGGCGAGCGTGCCGAGGGATTCCGCCGCTACGGCGGTCGGGACGGCTGCAACATCAACTTTCTCAAGCTGGCCCTCTTCGGGCGCAACATCATGGCGCTCGCCCTGTGGGACGACCAGCGCGCCCTGGATGTCCTCCAGGCCCGGCCCGAGGTGGATGCCAGCCGCATTGGCGTTGCCGGTTTGTCCTTCGGCGGCACCCGCGCCATGTATCTGGCGGCGCTCGACGAACGCCCGGCGGCCGTGGTGGTGAGCGGCTACCTCACCACATTCCGGTCCTATGCCCTCGAGGCCGGCAATTTCTGTGGCTCTCAGTTTCTTCCCGGCATCTACGCCGTGGCCGACGTGCCCGATATTCACGGCTGCATCGCCCCGCGGCCGCTGCTCATACAAGCGGGACGGTCCGACCGCGGATTCGCCATCGAGGCGTCGCGGCAGGCCCACGCCCATCTTGCGGCCATCTACGCGGCAGCCGCTGGGAGCGATCGCCTCGCCCGCGACGAGTTTGACGGGGGCCACGAGCTCCGGCCGAAGGCGCCCCTGGAATTCATGGATCGATGGTTGCGCGCGCGGTGAGCCACCGCGCGCGAGACGCGCGTCCCGGCGTCGGACCCTAGGCGAAACCAGACATCAGCGCGACGCCCTGCGCGCCGCCGGTGCTTGTGGGGCTAGCCGAAGCGGAGGAACTGGCCTTGGACCCAGTTCCCGTCCTCGAGTTCCCACCAGGTCACGCCGTCGACGACCCTGTTTTCGCCGGTCATCTGAAGGCGCGATCCCGCGGGCGCCACATAGGCCACTTCGCCGTCGGCGCGCGGTTCCGTGCGGACATTCAGTCCGCCTTCGGGCACGACCACGGCGGTGAGCTCGTCGTCGCTCGGCGCCTCGGTGGCCGCCGCCGTTGCGGCGGCGGTTGGCGTCGGGGCGGCCGTCTCCGCCGGCGCCGGGGCGGGAGCCGCCGCACCACCCAGTTCGAGGTACTGGCCCTGGACCCAGTTGCCGTCCTCGAGTTCATGCCACCGGATGCCGCTGATCTCCTGAACCTCGCCCGTCAAGTTGAGTTGCGTCCCGCCCCCCGCCACGTACTGCACGGTGCTGGTGGTGGTGTTGGGCTCGTCGCGAACGTTCAGCCCATCGCTGGGAATCACCACCGCCGTCTGTGACGCGCCCGTGCTGGTGCCAGTGCCGGTCGCGGGCGCGTCCGGGAGCGGGGCAGCCGTGGCGCCGAGCTCCAGGTATTGGCTCTGCACCCAGTTGCCGTCCTCGACCTCGTGCCACCGGATGCCGTCGATGTCCTCGAAGACGCCCGTCAAGTTGAGTTGCGATCCGGCGCGCGCCACGTACTGCACCGTGCTGGTGGCGGTGTTGGGCTGGTCGCGAACGTTCAGCCCATCGCTTGGAATCACCACGCCCGTGGCGGCGACTGGTCGCGCGTCGAGCCGCTCTGCGAGTTGGCTCGGATCGGTCGGGATCTCAATGATCTGTCCGACAAAGATGATCACTTCCGCGTCGGCAAAGCCGTTGAAGGCCACGATGTCGTCCAACCCCACGCCATAAGCATCGGCAATTCCCGACAGCGTTTCATCGGCCTGGACCGAGTGCTCGATGGGGCCGGTGGGTGTCGGCGTCGCGGTCGGTGTCGGCGTCTCCGTGGGCTCGGCCGGCACCGTGGGCGTCGGGGTGTCCACGATGACCGGTGTCTGGGTTGGCAGCACCTGCAGCGGTGGCGGGGTGGTCGTCGTGGGCTGCGTAGTCCCGGGGCCGGTGCCCGGTTGGGCTGTCACGGTCGGCGTCCCGGTGAGGTCGGCGGTGGTCTCGGTCTCGCCATCGCCGCCGAACAGGGTGATGATCAGCACCACGATGATGGCGATGACCAGCGCCGGTCCAACAAGCAGCGTGAGGAACAGCCGATATCTACGCAAGCTGTTCAAGGAGGCCCCCATTCATGGGCAAGCGAATGCTATCCCAACGCCCCCCCGCGTCCAGCGACCCCGCACGCCCGGTGGGCACGTACATCTGACGTCGACTAGACGCTGTCGATATTCTACACGCGCCCGGAGCCGCCCGATACTGTATCAGTTTCGCCCGGCGCGGCGCATCGTCCCGCTACCTACCGTTGTGAACGGGCCGCCTCTGCGGCGTATGGTTGGGCAGAATAGGGAACGGGCGCCAGGTGCGCGTCCCAACACCTTGCAGGGGGGAGAGTGCTTTTGGCCACACGACGTCGGGTATCACTGAGTGACCTATATGCCGATGCATGTCGTCGCGTCGATGTCACACCTGAAGAGGCCGTGGGGTGCGAGCGCGTAGGTGACCGGCTTCGGCTCATGGTTACGCGCGACACGACGGTTGAGTTCTTGCTGGTCGAGGATCCCGAAAGCGATCGCCTGGTCCTCGGGCCGAGCATCGAGGAGTAGCGCCGCACGGTCTTGCCGCCCCGCTATGACCCTCCCGCCCGACGGTCAAGCGCCGCGTTAGCCAGCCGGACCACCAGCCCAAAGATCGCCAGCAGCACGACCAGGAATCCAGCGGGTCCCCAGGCGCCGAAGGCGAAAGCCCATGTTCCGAGCATGAACACGCCCCAGGCGCCGCTGGCGAGGCCGAGCACCATCAGCGGAAACACGAGCAACACAGCCATGGCCGTGTAGCCCGTGGAATGGCGCACGCCGGGGATGCGGCTTACGCCAAACGCCCGGCGACTCTCGCGATCCAGGTGATACGCCGCCGCGAACCAGAACGCGCTCAGGACCAACGGGGCCCCCACCCAGGCTGCGGTCACGAGGCTCAGATCGGCGGCGAGCCGCGGATCATCCGGAATTGGCAGCGACGCCCAGCCAACGTCCATGGCCAGCACTCGCTGCACGGTTCCCGGGATTCCCTCCGGCCAGGGCACGATGGCGGAGATCACGGCCCACGTCAGGGCGCCCGCGATGACGAGCGCCACGGCGGCAATGGGCCGCTGCCAACGCGTGCGGTGCAGCCACGCCGCGAAGTCGCGCCAGGTTTCCGCCAGCGTGAGCGGCCGATCGAGGTCTCGTGACGCAGCCGTCGACCCCGACGCGTCGGGCGAACTGGGATCCAGGTCGGCAAGCCGTTCAATCGATCCAGAGGCGTTCGGCGGCTCCGCGTTGTCGGCGGCCCGGCGGGGACCTTGGGTCGGGCTCTCTGGGCTGCCTGCCGTCATGGCGGCGGTGATGCGTGTCGGCGCATAACGAGCATTCTACGCAGCCCATTCTCGGATTTTGCCCGTCCTACGGTTGACAGCCGCGCCTTCGCGGCGTAAGTACGGGGAACAAGCAATTGTGCGGCGCTGAGCGAGACCAGTAGCCGTCCGTCACGCGGACAGCGAGCCGGCGGTGGTGCGAGGCCGGTGCGCGTCGGACGGCGAAATGCCCTCGGGAGCCGCTCGGCCGAAGCAATGGTGTGGGTAGGCCGAGCCGGTTGGCCCCCGTTAGCGGGCTTGGGTGCCTTGGCACCCGCTGAGGTTGCGTGCCGCGAGGCCGCAGCGCAGGAAGGTGGAATCACGGGAGCGCCCGTCCTTCGGGATGGGCGCTCCTCGCACGTTTGAGAGGGGATTGGAGCATCGACCCAAGGAATGGCGGCGCGGCCGAGACGCCGGAAGCCGCGGCCAAGAAACGCCGCGGGCCGGAGTGGATGCGCGTCGTGCTCGACAAGGATCCAGCCGCCAAGAACGTCCTGGAGGTGTTGCTCTATCCCAGCGTGCACGCGCTCTTCTTCCACCGGATCGCCCATTGGCTCTATGTCCGCGGCGTGCCCGTGCTGCCCCGCGCCATCAGTCAGTTCGCGCGACTTGCCACCGGCGGCATCGAGATTCATCCGGGCGCCTTGATCGGGCGCCGCTTCTTTATCGACCACGGCTCAGGCGTGGTGATCGGAGAGACGGCGCGCGTGGGTGACGACGTGATGCTGTACCACCAGGTGACCTTGGGGGCCACCGGCTGGTGGCGTGACGACGGCATCGGCGGCAAGCGGCGGCACCCAATCGTCGAGGACGGCGTGACCATCGGCGTCGGCGCCAGCATCCTTGGCCCGGTCACCGTCGGCACTGGCAGCCGCATTGGCGCGCTGGCGATCGTCACCGAAGACGTGCCCCCCGGCTCGACGGTCGTCGGGCCTCGCGCCAGCTACGTGGAGCGTGGCGGAGCGCCGGTTCGACGGCAGCCGATCCGTCAGCTTGGCGAGCGGCGCGACCCACCCGACTACGTGATCTGAGCTGGCCGATACACTGAGCGGCTGCTTGAGGTCGTCATGAGGCCGTCCGTGCAACGTTTGTCCGCGCTTTTCGGTCGCACCCTGCGTGAAGACCCCGCCGACGCCACGATCGCGTCCCACCGGCTCATGGTGCGCGGCGCCTTCATACGTCCGCTCGGCGCCGGAATTTTCAGCTATCTGCCGTTGGGCTGGCGCACCTTGCGACGGATCGAGCAGGTCGTTCGCGAAGAGATGGACGCCGTCGGCTGCCAAGAGCTCCTCATGCCCGTGGTGCATCCGTCCACGCTTTGGGAACGCACCGGCCGCTTCGCCTCGCTCGGGCCCGAGCTCGTGCGATTCAAAGATCGCGCCGATCGCAACATGGTGCTGGCCCTCACCCACGAGGAGATCGCCCTCGATCTCGCTGCACGAGTCGTGGGCTCCTATCGCCAGCTCCCCGTCAGCGTCTACCACTTTCAAACCAAGTTCCGCGACGAGCCCCGCCCGCGCGGCGGCCTGCTGCGAACCCGCGAATTCACGATGAAGGACGCCTATACCTTCGACCCGTCGCCGGAGAGTCTTGACGCGACCTATCGGCAGTTCGTGACGGCTTACGTGCGCGCCTTTCGCCGCTGCGGGATCGAGCCGCTGGTGGTCGAATCGGACGCCGGCGCCATGGGAGGTTCGGACGCGGACGAGTTTCACGCCCTCACGTCCGCCGGCGAGGACACAATCGTGGTGTGCCCCAAGGGCGACTACGGGGCCAACCAGGAAGTGGCGACCACGCGGCCGCCCGATCCCGACGACGCCGAGCCGCTCCCCATGGAGAAGGTCGAAACCCCCGGACAGGAGACCATCGCCGCCGTGGCGGGCTATCTGGGCATCCCGACCCGCCGCACGCTCAAGGCCGTGTTCTATTGGACCGGCGACCAGATTGCGTTTGTGGCCATTCGCGGCGATTTGGACGTCAACGAGGCCAAGCTGCGCCGGGCGCTGGGCGCGCCCGACATTCGTCTCGCGGCCGATCAAGAACTGACCGCCGCCGGCCTCGTGCCGGGCTACGCCTCGCCGGTGGGGCTCGAGGAGGTTCTGGTCGTCGTGGATCGCTCGGTGGAGTCCGCGGCCAACTTGGTCGCCGGGGCCAATATGCCCGGCGTTCACCTGATGAATGTTAACTTTCCGCGTGACTTCGCCGCCGATCTCGTCGCAGATATCGCCGCTGTCGCTGCCGGAGATCCTTGCCCCAAGTGCGGCGCTGCCCTCGAGCTCCGCACGGGCATCGAAATTGGCAACACGTTCAAGTTTGGCGCCTACTACAGCGGCAAACTGGATGCCAACTTCCTCTCCGAAGGCGGATCGCCGCAGCCCATCGTGATGGGCTCCTACGGCATTGGGATCACGCGACTGGCCGCGGCCGTCGTGGAGCTCCACCACGACGAACACGGCATCATCTGGCCCGCCAGCGTGGCGCCCTACGACGTGCACGTGGTCCAGTTGGGCCAGGCCGACGAGGTGCAGGAGGGCGCGGATCGTCTCGCCCACGATCTCGAAGCGGCCGGTCTCGCGGTGCTGGTGGACGACCGTGACGAGAGCGCGGGGGTCAAGTTCAACGATGCCGACCTCCTGGGAATACCCATTCGTTGCACCGTCAGCCGCCGCACCGTCCGGGCCGACGCCGTCGAAATCAAGCTCCGACACCAGGATGAGCGCGAGCAGGTGGCGTCCGCGGAGGCGGTTGCCAGGGTCGTGGCGGAGCACGACGCGCTGCTGGCCGCGCTTACCCCCGATGCCCCGATTGGATAGCTCCAAGTGCCGAAAGCAGCCATGGCCAATCCGCAGGACCGGCTGAAGCGCCCGTGATGACCGTCGCGCCATCCAGTTCCGCCAACGGCGTCGTCTGGGATCTGTCCGCGCTCTATGGCGGGCTTGACGATCCGCGCATCGAGCGCGACCACGACGCCGCCGACACCCGCGCCCAGGACTTCGCCACGCGCTATCGGGGGCGGCTTGGGGACCTGTCCGCCTCCGGCCTTCGCGAGGCCCTCCAGGAGCTTGAAAACATTTACGAGCTCATGGACGCGCCGGTGGTCTTCGCGCATCTGCAGCACGCCGCCCACAGCGACGACCCCGCCGCCGGGCGGCTGCTCAACAGCACCCAGGCGCGCAGCACCGAGATTCGCCGCCATCTCATCTTCTTCGACTTGGAGTGGGTGCATCTGGACGACGAGCGAGCCTCTGAGTTGATGGCGGATCCGCAGCTGGCTGAGTTCGCCTATCTGCTGGAGCGCGAGCGCCGCACCAAGCCGCACCGCCTGGCCGAAGGCGAAGAGCAGGTGATGGACGAGAAGGCCAACACCGGTTCGCGTTCGTGGTCACGCCTGTTCGACGAAATCACCAGCCGCATCACCTGCGAGGTCGAGATCGACGGCGAGCGCCGCACCCTGACCGAGGCCGAGACTCTGGCCCAGATGTACAACCCCAACCGCGACACCCGCCGCAGCGCCGCGGCCGGCCTCACCGCCGCGCTCGCGGCCCAGCAGCATCCGCTCACCTACGTCTTCAACGTCTGCCTGCAGGATCACGCCATCGACGACCGGCTGCGGCACTACCCGACGCCCATCGCGTCCCGCAACCTGGCAAACGAGATCGAGCCGGCCGCCGTGGAGGCGCTGGTGGCCGCCTGCGAGGCCGGATTCGGCATCGTGCAGCGATACTACCGCCTCAAACGGCGCCTCCTCGGCCTCGACGAGCTGTTCGACTACGACCGCTATGCGCCCATACGGGCCGACGACACCGTCTACTCGTGGGACCGTTGCCGCGAGATCGTGGTCGAGAGCTACTCCGCCTTCTCGGACACGCTCGGCGGCATCGCGTCGCGGGCGTTCGAGGAGCGCTGGATCGACGCGGAGTTGCGCCTCGGCAAACGCGGCGGAGCGTTCAGCGCCGGCTCGACCACGAAGACCCACCCGTACGTGCTCTGCAACTACACCGATCGCATCCGCGACGTCATGACCGTGGCCCACGAATTGGGCCACGCCGCGCACCAATTCCTGTCGCGCGGGGTGGGCTACCTGCAAGCGCACACGCCCTTGACCACCGCGGAGACCGCCTCGGTCTTTGGGGAAATGCTGGTCTTTCGCCGTTTGTTGGAAGCGCAACCATCCGATGAGGCGCGCCTATCGTTGCTGGCGAGCAAAATCGAGGACAGCTTCGCCACCGTGTTCCGGCAGATTGTGATGCACCGCTTCGAGGAATCCGCCCACGCCGCTCGCCGTGCCGAGGGGGAGCTGCCGGCGGAGCGCCTAAGCGAGCTGTGGATCGAGGCCAACGCGCCGATGCACGGCGACGCGGTCACCCTCACCGACGACTACCGCACCTGGTGGAGCTATATCCCGCACTTCGTGCACTCGCCGTTCTACGTCTATGCCTACGCGTTCGGCGAGTTGCTCGTCCTGGCGCTGCTTCAGGTGTATGACGCGCGGGGCGACGCCTTCGCGCCGGCATACACCGAGATGCTGAGCCGCGGCGGCTCGGTCTCGCCCGAGGCCTTGGTCCGTCCGATGGGCATCGATCTCAACGACCCAGGCTTTTGGTCGGGCGGGGTGGCCATCCTGGGCGACATGGTGTCCCAGGCCGAGGCGCTGGCCTCCGGCACGGCATGAACGACCGGCGCCAGGTACTTGAGGCTTCGGCGTCGCCGGCCGTTACTCCGGCGGATGCCGCGGCCGTGATCGCCGACGCGCTGGCTGAGATTCGGCGCGACGCATCTCGCGTGCTCGTGCTGGCGCCCGACGACACCCGCAAAATCCCGGTCAGCCAGACTTTCCGGGCCGTCTGGCAGGCGCTCCGCGGGCGCGCCGCCTCGGTGGACGTCATGATTGCGCAGGGCACCCACGCGTCGATGCCCGAAGCCGCCAAGCGGCAGTGGGTGTTCGGCGCTGACGCCTACCCCGAAGTCGCCATCTACGACCACGAGTGGGCACGGGCAGACGCTTTGGTCGAAATCGGTTCCGTGACGCTGGCCGAGCAACGGGCCCGTTTCGGCGACTACGGGGACCTCGCGCCGGGGCTGGGGTTCGACCGCGACATGCCGGTGCGGATCAACCGCCGGCTGCTCGACTATGACCGCGTCGTCCTCATCACCCGCGTCCAGCCGCACGAGGGCGCGGGTTTCGCTGGAGGCGCGAAGCAGATATTTCCCGGCGTCTCGGGGGCCGAGATGATCAACCTGCTTCATACCATCGGCAGCCTGCGCGGCGCGCGGGCCATTCAGGGCGTGCTCGACAACCCCGTGCGCGAGCTGATCGACGACATGACCCGCCAAGTTCCCGTGCCCCTCACTACCATTGCCCTGGTGGTCGACGACGCTTCGGGGACCACGCGCGGCGTGTTTGTGCAGCCGGACGGGTGGCGCGAGGTCACCCGCGCCGCTGCGGCGCTCAGCGCCGAGGTCAACATTCGCTATACCGACCGTCGTGTCTCACGCGCGGTGGCGGCAACTCCGCGCCTGCCCGACGGCTCGTGGATGTATCCCGAGCTGTGGACGGGCGCCAAGGGCGTATTCCGCGGTGACGACACGGTGGCCGATGGCGGCGAACTTGTCCTGTATGCCCCGGGCGTGCGGGAGATCTCCGCGGCGCACGGCCGCGCGATCCGCCAGGTGGGGCTCCACGGTTGGCCATACCTTCTGGCCCATCCGGAGGCCTGGCAGCCTCATGGCGTCAGTCCCCTGTCGCTCACCCTGGGCGTCTTGATCAAGGGCGACGCGCCCTTGCTGGACGGTCGCGAGACGCCGCGCATCGACGTCCGCCTGGCCACCGCCATTCCGCCGGATGAGTGCCGCGCCCTCGACGTGGGCTATGAGGACCCGGATCAGGTGGCGCGCGAGATCGAAGCGGCCCCGGCCGACGTTATCGACGACGACCGTCTCGTCATGCACAACGCCGGCAGCGTCCTGTGGCGATATCAGTCACCAAACGGCCAGACAGAGTCGTAGCGGGAACCTTGGGACGGGACGGGAGGTCGACCATGACGACCCGTCGCTGGCTGCCCGATGCCGCGCGAAGGCTCGCCCGCCGCCGCGGAGGCCGTTGCGTATCATCCGTCGAATCGGAGTGAGATTCCGAACTCTGGGCAAGCAACATGGTTGAAAACCCTCCAGCGCTGAACCGGATGCCCCGGCCGAGCCAGGAGTGGTGATGACGGCCGACGCGTCCCTCGAACCGTCCGAGCAGGTTGACACGGCAACCGAAGAGCTCCCCGACCTCTCGGTCGTCATACCGACCTATCGTCAGTCAGACGTCATCGGCCACCAGGTCGGCGAGGTTCTCCGGGCGCTGGACGGCCTCGACTGCGACTACGAGGTGCTGGTCGTTGTCGATGGCGATGAGGACGGCACGTCGGACGCGCTCGCGAAGATTGAGCACGAGCGGCTGCGCGTCGCGGTGCAGGAGCGGAACTCAGGCAAGGGCGAAGCCGTGCGCCGCGGTCTGCTGGCGGCTGCCGGTCGTGCGCGCGCCTTTCTCGACGGCGGCGGAGACATTCCCCCGCAGTGCCTCCTAGACGCCTATCGACTCCACGTCGCGTCTGCGGCGGACATCGTGGTCGGGTCGAAGCTGCACGCGCAGTCCGTGGTCGAATACCCGCCGGCGCGCCGCATCTATAGCTGGGGCTACCGCCAGCTCACGCGTCTGCTCTTCGGCCTCACCGTGCGCGACACGCAGGTCGGGCTGAAAATCTATGCCGCACCGGTCGTCGAGCAGGTGTTTCCGCACGTGCGCACGTCGGGCTTTGCGTTCGATATCGAGGCTCTGGCACTGGCAATTCGACTCGGATTCCGCACCATCGTTGAGGCGCCCGTGATCGTCCGTGACCGATATCCGAGCACCATCCGACCGACCACCGTCGCCACGATGTTCATCGAGACGCTGATGGTGGCGGGTCGCCTGCGCCGGTTCGACCCCGAGTAGTCCGGCGAACGGATCGGCGCGGCGATATTCCAGCCGGCGCTGTCGCCGGACGCTTACGACACGCGCCGCCGCGGGGTATGTTTTGAAGCCTTTGGCCATGCCGATACCAGTGACAGCGACGGAAGGATTGGGTTAGCGATGCAGTCCCAGACGAGCAGCGAGGTCCAAGACGACCTGGCGATCACGCTCGGGATCGAGGAGGAGTTCTTTCTCGTCGATCCCGCGTCGCGCGATCTCCTCGCCGACCCTGACGTTCGCATTTTTGAGTCTGCTGCGGCGCACAGTGGACCGCACAAGATTTCACGGGAGCTGCTGCGCACGCAGGTCGAGGCAATCTCCCGCGTATGCGCGACGGTGGCCGAGGTTCGCGCCGCCCTGCTCGAGACCCGCCGGGTAGTCACCCAAGCGGCTGAGACCCATGGGGCGGCGGTGATGGCTGCCTCCACCCATCCGTTTGCGGAATGGAGGGCGCAGGCCACCACCCCGCGCGAGCGGTACAAACGCTTCACAACGACGTATCAGGAGAGCGTTCGTCGGTTCCTGATCGGCGGTATGCACGTCCACGCGGGATTTGGCGACCCGGATGAGCGGATTCGCGTGATGACCGCCATGCGGCGCTACCTGCCGCTGCTCCACGCGCTCTCCACCAACTCGCCCTTCAACGGAGGCCACGACACCGGCTTCAAGTCTTACCGCCTGAACCTGGTGGGCAACTTGCCGCGGACCAGCCTGCCCGGCCCACTCTGGTCGCGTGCCGAGTATGACCGGCTGGTGGCTGACTATCAGCGAATGGAATTCATCACCGACGGCAGCGAGCTGTGGTGGGACATTCGCCCGTCCCCGACCTATCCGACGATTGAGATGCGCATTTGCGATGTCTGCACGCGAATCGACGACGCGATGTGCATCGTGGCCATCTATGCGTCGCTTGTCCGGCGGTTGCTCCGCCAGCACCGGGATGGCGCGCTGCCGCCGGAGCCACCGACCGAAATCATTGCTGAGAATCGCTGGCTGGCCCAGCGCTACGGCGTGCTCGCCTTCTTTGGTGACGTGCGGGGCGGCGGGCGGAAGGACATCAGCGATTTGACGGACGAGCTCGTGGAGGACCTGACCGAGGACGCCCGCGCGCTCGGCTGCGAAGCCGAGCTGCGCCACGCGCGCACCATCATCCGCGAAGGATCCGGCGCCGACCGGCAGCTTGATCTCTATCGCCTCCGGCGGCTGGAAGGGGACACGCGCGAAGAGGCCTTGCGCCGCGTCGTCGATCTGGTGCTCACCGAAACTCGTGCCAGCGTGACCACGTGACCTGAGATCGCGGCGGCGACGGCCGGCCCCGTTGGGCGCGACTGCCGCGATGCGCCGCCCCGATCGCCCAATCTCACGAGATTGAAAACCGGCTAGGACGAGGGTGGACGCGGCCGCACCAAGCCGCCCAAGAAGTGCCAGCCATAGCAGAGGTGGCTGGCGACAATCGTGGGGGCGACGGCCGCTCCGATCCCCACGCTTCCCGAGCCGCGCATGGCGTGAATCGCGCTTCCCCCTAGCGCAAGGCCATAGAGCGCCAGGCTGCCCAGAAACACCCAACGAATCGGCTCAACCCAAACTGACGCCAGCCCGGCGATCACGAGCCACAGCAGCCACAGGCTGGGAACGAAGTATGGGAGTCGGCGCGAGGTTTCCGGAAACACGCGGGCGAAATAACCGCGATGCCGCCCGTACTGCGCGATCTGCCCCAGGTGACCGCGCATCACCGGCCGCCGATGGTGATAGACCAGCGCGCCGGGCTCATACACGATGCCGCCGCCGCGGCGAACGATCTCCAGGCACAGCTTGGTGTCCTCCCCCGGATAGAAGGCGCTGTCGAACCCGCCAACGGCCTCGAACACCGAGCGGCGCACCATCAGGTTCATCGACGGATAGTCGTCCACGGCCCGCCGCCGCCCCGTGACATACCGGAAGCGGGCGGGGCCAGACACGATCCATGAGGCGTAGGTCCACCCGGAAACCTGCGCGTGGAATCCGTCGTTTGGCGGAGTGACACCCGGACCGCCGACCGCCGACACGCTTGGATTCTCGAAGTGGGGCATGGACGCTTCCAGCCAGCCTGGGGCGGGATAGGCGTCGTCGTCGAGGAACGCCAGCCACGCGCCGCTGGCGGCCGCCGCACCCATGTCGCGCTTTTGCGCCGGACCCGTCGGGCCGCTGACGATGCACCGGGCTGAACCCAAATCACCCGGCGGATCCTCGTCGAGGACGACGATCGTCTCCCGCGGCGGACGCTTCAGGCGCGCGATTGCCGACAGCGCCTCGTCAAGAAAGGCGGTCTTGCGCGCCGCGACGATGATGATCGACACGTCAGCGAACGCCGACGCAGGCGGGGCCTGGCGTCCGTGGCGATCTGCTGCGGGCGCTTGGTTCGGGGGGTCGGAGTCACCCATGGTGTTCTAGAATCATAGAGCCGACGTGTTGCGCGGCGGAACAAGCCTGGCGCCAGTCCATTGATGCTGCCGCCTCACCACCTTTGGAACGATAAACCCGCGTGAGAGTTGCCATCAGCTTTCCGCCGTTCGAGAGCGCCAAGGGCATCCCGCTTCTCAGTCAAAACCGGCAGTATCAGGTCTTTTCGACGGGCCGCAGCGAGGGTCGCGGGCTCGTGGGCGCGCTGAACCGGTTCGTCGGCGACAACGCCACCGTCATTTTTCCGGTGTTGCCGGCGCTGGCGGCCACGCTGCTGCAACGGCATGGCCACGAGGCCGTCTGGCTGGACGGGATCGCCGAAGGCTGGGACTGGGAAGCCTACTGCCGCGAAGTCGAGTTGGCGCGTCCCGACCTGATGATGATCGAAACCAAGACGCCCAGCGCACCACCGCTCTACCAGGCGATCACCGACCTCAAGTCGCGATTCCCGACGATGACCATCGCGCTCGTCGGCGATCACGTCACCGCGTTTCCCGAAGAGCCGTTTCTCTTCTGCCCGGTCGACTATGTGATCCGGGGCGGCCAGTTTGACTTCGCCATCTTGAATCTCGCCGACTTCCTGGAAGGTCGAGACGACCTTGGAGGCGGCGTGTTCTGGCGTCATGACGAGACCGAGATCGTCAACTCCGGCGAAGAGCCGGCCCCGCCGGTCCGGGAAGCGGTCCGGCCGCACATCGACCGCCGGCTGGCGAAGTGGGAGCTCTACGCCTATCGCAACGGCAACTTCCTGAAGAAGGGCACCTATGGCTGGGCCACCGGCGCGACCAGCGCCGACTGCTGGTGGCGGCGGCGGGTGCCCGGCGGGCCGCGGCGCGGCGGTGGCGGGTGCACCTTCTGCTCCTGGACCAGCATGCTCCCGACCTGGTCCGTCAGACCCGTTGACGACTATTTGGACGAGCTGGAGCAGCTCGTCGATCTCGGCGTCGAGGAGGTGTTCGACGACACGGGCACGTTCCCCGCGGGACGCTGGCTGACAGACTTCTGCACGGGATTCCGCGAGCGTGGTCTGGACAAGGTCTTGATGATGGGCTGCAACATGCGGGCCGATGCCCTGTCCCAGGCCGAATACGACATGCTGGGGGCCAGCAACTTCCGCTTCATTCTCTACGGCATCGAGTCGGCCAATCAGCGTAGCCTCGACCTCCTAAATAAGGGCACGACGGTTCGCCAGCAGTGGGAATCGGTGAAGTGGGCCAGCGAGGCTGGGCTGGAACCCCACGTCACGTGCATGGTCGGCTACCCGTGGGAGACGTTCGACGAGGCCAAGCGGACCATCGACTTCACGCGCGAAACCTTCGACCGCGGCTGGATCAACACCCTGCAGGGCACGATCGTCATCCCCTACCCGGGCACTCAGCTCTACGCGCAGGCGCGAGAGCACGACTGGCTTCGGTTTGACGGCCCGGAGCACTGGGAACGCTACGACATGCGAGAGCCGGTGCTGCGGTCGCCAATTCCGACGGCGGAAATCATGGGACTGGTGCAGTCGCTCTACACCAGCTTTCTCACGCCGCGGTACGTGACCCGCAAGCTGCTGCACGCGGGCAAGAGTCGCGACCACTTCCGCTACTACGTGGTGCGCGGGTCGCGCTACATCGTGGGACACATGCTCGACTTCCGGAAGGGCCAGCTTGAGGCGGCCGAGAACGGCGCTGCTCAGGTTGATACGGGGGTCGCCGAGCTTCCCGCGAGGCTTTTCACCGCGGGTGGGTCAACGGCGCCGGTCGACGCAAGCTTGCTGGAACCCGCCGCGCCCGAGGCGGGACCAGCTATTGCCGTCGGCTGACGCGTTAGCGGCAGGTCCAACGAGTCGCTGCTGTCGCCGGCGGCGGTGGTAGCATCCCGCGCTCGCTCTCTTGGTGCCGACCCTCGTGCGAATCCTTCTGATCATGAACGGTTTGGTTCGCGAGCAAGTCGACGGCGGGTGCGTCAGGATCATTGAAATCGCGAAGCAGTGGCAACGAGCCGGGCATGACATTCACCTCATGGGCAGTGTGCAGGCCGGAAATTCCTGCGAGCAATGGGGACTCACAACGACCAGGCACTTGACTCGTTGGCGGGTCGGTGAAGGGCGTTGGTGGATAGTCCTGCACTCGATAGCCGTTTGCTTGTTTTTTCCTCGATCGCTTTGGGCCCTCCATCCAGACCTGATCGTTACCGCGCATGATCAGCCCTACGACATCTTGCCTGGCGTTATGCTCAAGCTGCAGCGCTGGAGGCGCGTGCGCCTGGGCGTCGTTGTGCATTTGGTACCAGTTTGGCGGTTTTGGCACCGTCACGGACCTCGCTGGTATCACGCGCTTGCGTTTCTCCTCGCCCACCGGTTCTCCTTGCTCTTCGCGGCGTGCTTTGCCAACTGCACGCTGGCAGTCTCCCGTGCAACCGCGCGCGAGCTTCGTCGCAATGGATTCCCGATGCGCCGTGTTGCCGCGGTAGGCTGCGGCGTGGATTTGGCCGGTTTGCGCGCGGTCACGCCAAGCCTGCCCCAACTGCGGTTTGACGCCACATCTGTCGGGCGCATCGCCGCTTCAAAGGGTGTCTTCGATCTTCTCGATGCGTGGGCGCTCGTCGTCGCCCAGCGTCCAAGCGCCAAGCTGGCGATGATCGGTAGCGGTCCTGACCAGGATTCGGTGCGGGAACGCATTCGATATCACAGTCTCGAACGGAACGTTGAGCTTCTGGGGTCCACGACCAACGAAGAGAAGGACCAGTGCGTGAGCGCCTCCCGAATCTTCGTGCTTCCGTCGCACGAGGAGAACTGGTCGATTGCCATCGGTGAGGCCATGGCCCTTGGCACTCCGGTGGTCGCCTACGACCTGCCTGAACTCCTTGAGGTCTGGGGTGACGCCTACCACGCTGTGACCGAAGGCGACATCCCGGCTCTTGCCGGCGCTATTCTTTCCCTCCTGGGCGACGAAATCCGCCGTCTCGAGCTTGCCGAGCGGGGCTCGGCCCGCGTGAGCCAGCTCGATTGGTCGGTGATCGCCGAGCGCGAGTTGCAGTGGCTCATGGGAGGCCTTGTTGATGAAGATGCGCTTGGTGTGGACCCCAATCTGGCTGCGGCGACGGCATCACGAGCCTCTTCCGACCGACCACGCTCCAGACCTCCGAACCTCACGGCCGACTAAGTGTTCGTCCCCGTCGCCATCGGCTCCGTGGCCGTACGCATGGCACAGCGCTGAGCAAACCAACGCCTGAGGTGCGCCAGGCCGCAGAGGCGCCCAACGGTACCAATGCTGGCGGTGTGCAAGGACGCTCGACTGCGCCGCCAATTGCAGCTGAGCCCGGATCCTCGGGGCCGCGCGTCGTTGCCCGCGACACCGTGGTGCTTGGCGGCCTCAGCTTCCTCGCCAGCCTGACGTCGTTTGGGTTTCAGTGGGCCATGGCGCGCCTGCTGGCGCCAGGCGAATATGCGGATTTGTTCGCCGTGCTGGCGCTGTTCGCCGTGCTCTCGGTGCCGTCGCAACTTCTGCTGCCCATCGGTACGCGCAGCACGAGCCTCGCCGTGGTTGCCCGAGGCCGCTCGGCCGCCCTCCAAGTCTTGCGGCGGGCGCTTGTCCGAGCCGGGGTTGTTGGCCTGGCCGCGTGGATCGTCGTCGCCGCCGCGAGCGGCGCCATCGGAGTGCTGCTTGGGACCGACAACCGTCCCGCGATCATCTGGTTGGGCTGTGCGGTTGCCATCGCCTTTGTGGCGCCGTTCACCAAGGCGCTGCTGACCGGCTTGCGCGCGTTTCTCCTGCTCGGGGCGTCGAATCTGGTGGACGGCGCATTGCGCGCGGGCATCGGCGTCGGGTTGGTCGCACTCGGCTTTGGCGTTGCCGGGGGCATGGCGGCCTCGGCGCTCTCCGGTCTCGTCGGCGTACTGATCGTGGTGCTGGCCGCGCCGTACATCGCGCGGGCAACGACGGAAACGCCGGCTGGTGCCGTCCCAGATGCGACCGGAGTGTCGGCACACGTGCGGGTTGGGTTGCTCGCTCTCTCGCTGGCCATCCTGACCAATGTGGACGTCCTGGTTGTGCGTCACTTCTTCGACGATGCCAACGCATCGCTCTACGCCGCCTCTGCGCTCGTCGGCCGCATTGTCCTCTTCGCATCGTTGCCCGCCGCGCAGGTCGTGCTCCCGCACATCATTCGGCACGTAGCCGCCGGCGAGCCGTTGACTCGTACCTTCGCGGTTACTGCCGCATTCACGGTCCTTGTCAGCGGCGGCGCTGCCCTGGTCATCGTCGCTTTTCCCGAGCTGGTCTTCCAGATCATCTTCGCGGACCGTTACGTGCCCGTCCCGCAGCTTGTCTGGGGCTATACCCTCGCCGGGTCGCTCCTCGCCCTCGTGACCATGCTCACCTACTTCCACATCGGGGCCGGTACGCTTCGCGTATGGGTTGTGCTTGTTCCGCTGAGCATGGCGTGCGCCGTGACGCTGTGGCTGCATCACGAATCGCTGACAGCCGTGGCTTGGACGCTCGATGCCTTCCTTGGCGCCGGGGTGCTCGCGCTACTGGGCTGGGCCGTCAAGGTGCTCGGGGGGGATCGCACCACGGCGACGCCGTAGCCGGCGGACTTGGAAGTGGTGTGCGCCCGTCCGAGTTGGTGAAGCTCTGGGGGTTGCTACGGAGCGCGAAGGGCCGCCGGCGGCTCGGCGCGTGAGGACCGCGCGTTGAACGTGGCGGGCGCATGACCTCGGGCGCAGCGCACGCCGTGGCCCGCCGTGGCCATTCGTCATTGCTCGGGCCGCCCCGGCGCATCGTCGCGTGGATCAAACGGCTGATCGCGCGCCACCCGGACGCGGCTGCCTACGTCGCAATCCTGCTGCTGGTGGTGATCTGGCACCGGGGCCTGATCTTCGACCCCGGGTACTTGGGGCTGCGCGACGATTGGACCACCCCGCCGGCCGCCTGGCAGAACACCGACTTCGCGCTCGATCGGCTCTCGGCCTGGCAGACGAACTATTTCGGGCAGTCCGAGGAAGAGCGGGCGATGACCCAGTACCTCCAGCTCACGTTGGGGGCGTTGGCGCTGCTTCCCGGGGTGGACGGGTGGCTGACGTCGCGCGTGTCGATTGTCTTTCTCGCGCTTGCCGGCGTCTTCATGTACCAGGCCGCCAAGCGCCTGGGCACGGGCAGGCCGGGGGGCTTCGCGGCCGCCGTCGTCTACATGACGACGCCGTTTTTCCTCGACGCCTTCATTACCGGCTATGCCGCCATGCTCATCGGCGTCGCGCTGCTGCCAAAGGCGGTGCAAGTTGCTGTTCCGGCGCCACATCCGTTCGATCTCCTGAGGCGACGTCGTCCGGACCGGCCGGTCGTTGAGATGGACCCTGACCGATGCCAAGTGGCTCCTGTTCGCCCCTTCTTCGCTGGTTCGC
>DAOUHO010000014.1:0-5241 GCA_034428595.1 Chloroflexota bacterium
GGCTTCCGCGGGCGCCGACGCATCGCGAATGTTGATGCGAAAGCCGGTCAGTCGCGCGGCCAGCCGTGAGTTCTGCCCTTCGCGGCCGATCGCCAGCGACACCATGTCCGGGTGCACGAAGACATCGGCAGTGCGTTCCGCGTGGCTGATATGCACCGTCTGCACGCGCGCCGGGCTCAGCGAGTTCGCCACGAAGGCGCTTGGATCGGCCGCCCACTCGATGATCTCGGCCTTCTCCTGCCCGAGCTCGCGGAGGATGTTCTGAATTCGCGTGCCGCGCATGCCCACGCAGGCGCCAACCGGGTCAAGTCCGTCCTGCAGTGAGCGCACGGCGACCTTCGAGCGCACGCCGGCGTCGCGGGCGATGCCGGTGATCTCAACCAGGCCGTTCTGAATCTCCGGCACCTCGCGCTCGAACAACCGGCGCACGAAGTCCGCGTGCCCGCGCGAGACCCGCAACTGCGTTCCTCGGCCGCCTTCCGCAACCTCGAGCAACAGCACGCGCAATCGCTGACCCACGCGATAGAACTCGCCGGGAATCTGGTCGGCGACAGGCATGACCGCCTCCGCGCGGCCCAGTTCAACGAAGACCCCGCGAGATTCCACCCGCGTCACCCGCCCGACGAGAATCTCGCCCTGGTGCTCGATGAACTGGGTGTAGACCTCCATCTGCTCGGCGTCGCGCAGCGCCTGCTGCATGGCCTGCCGCGCGCGCTGGGTGGCGATGCGCCCGAAATTCGGCGGCGTCACGTCGATCTGGAATATCTCGCCCAGCGGGACCGTGTCGTCATAGGCCTGGGCGTCACTGAGCGAAATCTCGCGCACCGGATCGGTCACCTCGTCCACCACGGTCTTGTTGGCGTAGATGGTGGCCTCGCCTGTGTCCGGCGAGATTTCGACGTCGATGTCGTCGTACTCGGTGTTGGATTCCAGGTAGGCGGACGCTACCGCTGTGCGGAGGGAGTCGAGAACGGCATCAACCTGGATGCCCTTCTCGTCGGCAAGCTGCTGCAAGGCGAGAATAAACTCGCTGCGCATCGCTGCCTCCTTCGGCCGTTAGTAGAGTCCCTCCCCAGAGACAAAGAAAAGCGGGCCGCGTCCGCCAATATGTCGCCGCTAGGCCGCTCCCTTAGAGTATATCACCGAGCGCTGGGCGCCGCGAGGCTGACCATGTCGCGTCGGACGCGTGCATAGGCTTTGCTACGTCATAAGGCCATCAAATTAGTGATAGAGCCTCTCTTTTGCTCTGACAAAAAAGATTGGCGCGTCTACCCACGCCGCCGCCGCGTCCCGCCCGATCCGCCCGACCGCAGCACGGCGGTGAATGCCTCCTGTGGCACGTCGATTTGTCCCACCCGTTTGAGACGCCGCTTCCCGGCCTTTTGGGCTTCCAGCAGCTTGCGCTTGCGCGACACGTCGCGGCCGTAGCACTTGGCCAGCACGTCCTTCCGCATCGGCCGCACGGTTTCCCGCGCCACGACGCGCGACCCCACCGCCGCCTGCACGCTCACCTCGAATTGCTGCCGCGGAATCTCGCGCTTGAGTCGCAGGGCCAGATCGCGCCCGATCTCCGCGGCGCGCCCCCGGGGCACGATCGTCGACAGCGCATCGACCATCTGTCCGTTGAGCCGCATGTCGAGCCGGACGAAATCCCCGGCCCGATACTCCCCGAAGCTGTAATCGAGCGAGCCATATCCCCGCGTCGCGGACTTGAGCGCATCGAAAAACTCCGTCAGCATCTCGCCGAGCGGCAGGCCGTATTCCAGCAGCACGCGCGTCGGCTCCAGGTATTCGAGCCGCCGATGCTCGCCGCGCCGGGACTGCAACAGCTCGATCACCGCGCCGAGGTGAACCTCCGGCGTCACGATGGTCACGACCATCCACGGCTCGCGCACTTCGGCGATCTGCGACGGCTCCGGCAGGTCTGCCGGGCTGTCCACCCGGACCACCTGGCCGTCGCGCGTGGCGACCTCGTACTCGACCTGCGGCGTCGTGAGCACCAGCTCCAGCTCGTATTCGCGCTCCAGTCGCTCGCGCACGATGTCCATGTGCAGCACGCCCAGGAACCCGCAGCGAAACCCGAACCCCAGCGCCGCCGATTGCTCCGGCTGGCTCACGATCGCGGGATCGCTCAGCCGCAGGCGGTCCAGCGCGTCGCGCAACGCGGTGTAGCCCTCGGGATCGGTGGAGTACAGGCTGGCGAACACCAGCGGCTTGGGCGTGCGGTATCCCGGTAGCGGCTGCGTCGCCGGCGCGTGCTCATGGGTCACCGTGTCGCCCACGGGCCATTCGCGGACTTCCTTGAGCCCAGTGGCCACGTAGCCCACGTGTCCGGTCGTCAGCCGCTCGCGGGCGCTCACCGCCGGGGTGAACACCCCCGTCTCGACCGACTCGGCGCGCGTCCCGTTCTGCATCAGGCGCAGCCGCTCGTGCCGGCGCAGCGACCCATCGAACACCCGCACGCTGGCCACCACGCCGCGGTGCTGGTCGTAGCTCGAATCGATCACCAGCGCCCGCAGCGGGGCGTCGGGATCGCCGGCCGGGGGCGGGATGGCCTCGACAATTCGGTGCAGCAGGTCGTCAACGCCCGCGCCGGATTTGGCGGAAACGTGCAGCACGTCATCAATGGTCGTGCCCAGAAAGTCCGCCAGCTCCCGCGCCACCACGTCCCCCCGGGCGGTCGGCAGGTCGATTTTGTTCACGACCGGTATCACGGTCAGGTCGTGCTCCACCGCTACGTAGGCGTTGGCCAGGGTTTGCGCCTCGATGCCTTGGCTGGCGTCCACCAGCAGCACCGCCCCCTCGCACGCGGCCAGCGAGCGCGATACCTCGTAGCTGAAGTCGACGTGGCCCGGCGTGTCGATCAGATTGAGCGTGTAGACGGCGCCGCCCAGGTCCAGCTCCATGCGCACCGGATGCGCCTTGATGGTGATGCCGCGCTCGCGCTCGAGGTCCATGGAATCGAGCACCTGATCGCGCATCTGGCGCGCGGTCAGCGTGGCGGTGCGTTCGAGCATGCGATCGGCCAGCGTCGATTTGCCGTGGTCGATATGCGCGATGATGCAGAAGTTGCGCGTGTGCGCTTGATCGACTTCGCCGCCGGAGTTCATGCCTGATTCTATTCAGCGGGCCGCGCGCCGCAGCCAGCCGGCGATTTGCCCGACGACCTCATCGACCTCGGGATTACGCATGAGACGCGCCGCGCCCACGTAAACGACCAGCGCCGTCGCCAGGTAGGCCGCCAGCCAGCCGCCGCCCGTGATGGCGTCCGCCGCCGGCCAGGTCGCAAGCCGCAACCCCCCAATCGCGGCCCCCATCAGCGCGGTCGCCAGGACGATGCTGAGCACCCAGCGAGCGTCGTCGCCGTGAACCAGCACGCCGCCGCGGCGGCGAAGGATGGCGGCCAGGATCACGGCCTCGACGAGGACGCCAATCGACAGCCCCAGCGCGATCCCCGGATTTCCCATGACCACCGACAAGGCCCATGACAGCACCATGTGCAGCGCCAATGAGGCCACCCCAACGGCCACCGGTGTCCGCGTGTCGTGCATGGCGAAGAATCCCCGAACCAGCACCTCCACCGCCGCGTGCCCCGCCAGACCCACGGCGTAGAACCGCAGCGCGTTGGCCGTCAGCTCGGTGGCTCGGGCGTCGAACGCATGCCGCTCGAAGGCCACGGATACGATCGGTTCCGCCAGCACCGCCAGCACCACGGCCGCCGGAACACTCAGGAACAGCACCAGCCGGCCTACCCCGTGCACGCGGTGAGCGAACGAGGCGCGGTCCCCGCCGATCCAGCGATGGGCCAGATCCGGCAACGCCGCTTCGCCCAGCGCCATGCCGAATACGCCCAGCGGCAGCAACATGAGCAGGAAGGCGTTGTTGAGCACCGCCACCGCCGACGGACCCTGCAACGACGCCAGGATGTTGATGTAGATCAGGCTGGCCTGCAGGACCGCCACCCCGAGCATGCGCGGCACCATCAGGCGGATGACCTTGCGCACGTCCGGGTCCGCCAGCGCCGCGCCCGGATGCCACGTCATGAAGTCGAACCGACGCGTCTTGGCCTCGCGCGCGCCAAAGATTGTCGGTAGCCCAGGCACTTGCACCAGCAGGTGCAGGCCTGTGCCGATCAATGTGCCCCACACGAGGCCGGTGAGGCCGAAGACGCGCGCCAGCCCCAGCGCGCCCGCGATGATCCCCAGGTTGTAGAGCAACGGGCTCAGCGCCGGCAGCGTGAAGGCGCGCTCGGCCTGCAGCGCCGACTTGGCCACGGCGCTGATGGCCAGAACCACCGGCGAGATCATCAGCCAGCGCGCCGCGTCGGTCGCCAGCGCCACGGTGGCGTCGGGAAATCCCGGCGCCACCACGCGCATCAGCGGCTCGGCGAGCAGGGCGCTGATTCCCGCGAGCACCGCGCTGGCGCCGGCGACCAATCCGCCGATGCGCCCCACGAATCGCCCCAGCGCCTGGCGATCCCCGCGCGCCTTCACTTCGGCGTAGACCGGGATCACCGCCGACAGCAACGCGCCGCCGGCCAGCAGCATGAAGATCGTGTCCGGAATGCGGAAGGCCGCAAACCACGCGTCGGCTTCCGGTCCCACGCCAAACTCGGCGTTGATGGCGGCCTGGCGCACGAACCCCAGCACCCGGCTGACCAATATCGACGTGACCACGATCGCCGCCGCACGGCCCACGCCCGCGCCCAGCGCTTCTCCCCGCAGCTCGGAATCCGACTCCCGCGAATTCATCAGCGTGAAACCGACCCCGCGGATCCGTTTCCGGGACGCCCCTCCGTCACTCCTGCGAAAGCCGGAATCAAGGGGGCGTCTCGAGCAGATCCGCAGCCCTCCGTCATTCCGGCGGAAGCCGGAATCCAGGCCACACTCGCCGCTACTATGGAGACACCAGCCTTCGCAGCCTGCAAGGCGCCGGCCTGCCGCATGTCATTCACCCCCGACGACCTCGAATTCGTCTTCCTGTCCTTCGAAGGACCCGACCAACCCTACGCGCAGGCCGGCGGGCTCGGCGTCCGCGTCACCCACCTCACCCAGGCGCTGGCCCGGAACGGCTTCCAGACGCACTTGGTCTTCGTCGGAGACCCGGCCCTCCCCGCCACGGAGGCGCGCGAAAACGACCGCCTGCACCTGCATCGCTGGTGCCAGTGGATCAGCGCCTCGCACCCTGAGGGCGCCTACGCCGACGAGATCGCCAAGGTTCATGACTACCAGGATTCGGTTC
>DAOUHO010000015.1:0-6781 GCA_034428595.1 Chloroflexota bacterium
GATCGGCATTTCGGTGGACTTCATGGCGCCCCTTCGCGAAGCCTTTGCCTGGCGTCGCGATGCGGCGCTGACCGATCAGGTTCTGGGCCGCACGGCCGGCGGGCCGGATGCCTATAACGGGCGCACGGTCGTCACCTTCGATCCCACGCCGTTTCAGGCCTACCTGGAGCGCATCGCCGTCTCGGTGCACCTTGAGCCGGAAGACAGCGTGCTGCGGATCGAGGAGCAGGCCGGCCGGCGCCGCCTGGTCGTCGACCCGTCGCGCGAGGGCCGACAGCTCGCGCCCGCCGGCTATGCGGAGAGCGTGGCCGCCAATCTGCGGCCGCCGACGCGGTTGGTCGTCGACCTGGCGTCCGAGGAAATTGCGCCCGCCGTGGTTGAAGACCAGCTTGACCCAATCGCCGCTGGTGCCGCCGGCTTGCTCGACGGGCACATCGAGGTCAACACGCCGTCGGCGAGCTGGGAGGTGGCTCGAGACTCGCTGGTTTCCGACGTCGCGATTGTCGGGCCCGCCGGTGGTCCGGAAATCAAGATTGCGCTGAACTATGCGTCGTTCGAGAACCTCGCACGCGCGGTTGCGGACCAGCTTCGCGTGGCTCCGGTTGACCCGCGCATCCGCATGGGCGCGTCGGGCGAAGTCGTCCCGCTCGACGAGGGCCGCGCGGGCCGGCAGGTCGACGTCGAAAAGCTATGGACGCGCGTGCAAACGGCGTTTGCCACCGGGGAAACGGCGGTCAGCGTCCCGATCGTGATTGTCCAGCCAGACATCAGTCGCCTCACCGCCGAGGAGCTGCAGTTCGACAACGTCATCGCCGTCGGCGAGTCGATCTTCTGGGGCTCCGAGGACAACCGGATTCACAACATCGACCACGGGTCGCGGCTCATCGATGGCGCCATCATCGCGCCCGGCGAATCGTTCTCCCTCAACGAGACGGTCGGCCCGATCACCCTCGCGAACGGGTTCGTGGAGGGACTGGTCATCGCGCCCACGCGCACCGAGCCTGGCGTCGGCGGCGGCATCTGCCAGGTTTCCACCACGCTCTTCCGGGCGCTGTTTTGGGCCGGACTGCCGATCGAGGAGCGCTGGCAGCATGTCTATCGCGTGGGGTACTACGAATTGGGTGAGAACAGCCCGCCCGGATTCGATGCCGCGATCTGGCAACCGCGACAGGACCTGCGGGCGACGAACGACACCCCCAACTACATCTTGATTCGACGGGAGTTCGACGCGCTGCAGCAGACCTTGCGCTTCAAGATCCTCGGTGCGCCGATCGGCCGCCAGGTCACGCTCGATTCGTTACGCGGTGAAATCGCCGAGCCGCCGCCGCCGGTGGTCGTGGCCAATCCTGAGTTGGAACCGGGTGAGGTCAAGCAAACCGACTCAGCCCGCGAGGGTATGAGAACCGTCATCTTCCGCCACGTGGCGCTGGGCGATCAGGTGCTATTCAAGGATCAGTTCGCGTCGCTGTTCCGGGCCTGGCCGGAGCGGTGGGAGGTCGGGCCGAATGAGGACGGTTCGCTGGACGTGAGCCAGATTCCGGACTACGTGCCGCCCGGCGGGGAGACGCCCGACGACGGCGAGGCGCCGGCCGACAATGGGGAGTCGTCCGCCCAGTCGTAGCCGCCATGTAGCATAATGGCGGCCCAGGGCAGCCTTGCGGCTGCTCGACTATTCTCGCCTTTACGTTTGGAGCACCGTCGTATGTTGCGAATCCGCCTGGCGCGGCTTGGTCGGAGAAACCGCCCGCACTATCGGGTGGTCGTGGCCGAGCGCCGCTCGGGCCGTGACGGCCGCCGCGTCGACGAGCTTGGTCACTACGATCCCCTCACCGAGCCATCCACCGTAGTGCTGGATGTCCCGCGCACCGAGGAGTGGATCCGCAAGGGCGCCCAGCCCACCGAGCGCGTGCGCAAGCTGCTGGCGATTGCGCGCGAGGCCGCGGCCGCCGCGCCGGCCGGCGACGGCGAATAGTCCATACCCGTGGACGAGCTGATCGAATTCATCGGCCGAAACCTCGCCACGGTGCCCGACGAGGTGCGCGTCGAGCGCTTTCGGCGCCACCATTTGCACGTCTACAAGCTGTATGTCGACCCGCAGGACATGGGGCGGGTCATTGGGCGGCAGGGCCGGGTGGCCATCGCGATCCGGGCCGTCATGCAGGCGGCGCCCGTCAGTCAAGGACGGCGGCTCGCGCTGGACATCCAAGAAGCCAGCTAGGCGATCGCCCTCGGGGTCGCGGTGACGCCCACCGGCGGCGCGTCGCGGCGCAAGGGGATTCCGGCGTACGCTTGACCGGCTGCTGCTAGGCCGGAGAGCCGGAGGGCGTCCGTGCGCTTTGACGTCGTCACCATCTTCCCTGGCATGGTCGAACCGGTAGTGGCGGCAAGCCTGCTGGGCAAGGCGCGCGAACGCGGGCTGATCGACATCCACGTCCACGACCTGCGGCGCTGGGCGGACCCGCCGCACCGACAGGTTGACGACTATGCCTACGGCGGCGGGCCCGGAATGCTCATGAAGCCGGAGCCGATCGTGCGCGCCGTCGAGGAATTGCGCACCGTGGACTCGTGGACCGTGCTGCTCTCGCCGCAGGCTGTGCCCCTCAGCCAGCCGGCCGTGGGGCGCCTGGCCGAGCGGGGACACCTGATCCTCGTCTGCGGGCGCTACGAGGGCGTCGACGACCGGGTGCGCGACCTGGTCATCGATGAAGAAATCAGCATCGGCGACTACGTCGTCGCCGGCGGCGAGGTGCCGGCCCTGGTCCTCATTGAGGCAACCGCGCGGCTGATTCCGGGCGTCGTCGGCTGCGAGGACTCGGTGCGGGACGAGTCGCATGCCGCGGGCTTGCTGGAGCACCCGCAGTACACCCGCCCGGAGGAGTTCCGCGGCCGGCGGGTGCCGGCGACGCTGCGCAGCGGCGACCACGGACGCGTGGCGGATTGGCGGCGGGCGCATGCGCTGCGGCGCACGCTCGACCGGCGGCCCGATTTGCTGTCTGAATGCGACCTCACGGACGCACAGCGTCGGCAGCTGGCGGAGTTCGATCTCGACCGGCCCGACGATGCTGATGAGGCGCTCTCGTGAGCGACGTCGCGATCCTCCATGACCTCGAGGCGCGGCTGGCGCTCACGGCGGGGGTCGACATCGTCGCCAACACCGTCAAGTGCACCATGGGCCCGCGAGGACGCAACGTGGCCTACCGGGGAGAGCTTGGCCCCCCGAAAATCACGCATGACGGGGTATCCGTCGCGCGGGACATCCAGCTCCGCAATGGCTTCCTGCAGACCGGGGCTGCCATCGTCACGGAGGCCTGCCGGCTCACCAACACCGCCGCCGGCGACGGCACGACGACCGCGGCCGTGCTCACGCAGGCCCTGACGCATGAAGCGCAGCGGCTGGTGGCCGCGGGCGCGGACCCGATGCGTCTGCGGCGGGGGCTTGCGGCCGCCGTCCTGCGAGTCGACCAGGCGGTGCGCGAGCAGGCCAGGCCGATCACCACCTTGCGCGAAACGGCCTGGGTGGCCGGGCTGGCGGCGCACGATGCTGACCTCGGGGAGATTATTGCCGGCATCTTCCACCGGTATGGGCTGGAGGCGGCAGTCACCGTGGAGCTTGGCCAAGGCCTCAGCACCGAGGCGCGCACCGTTGAAGGGATGCGGCTGGAGCGCGGGCTCGCCTCGCTCCAGTTGGCCACGGGCGGCGCCGGCATGCGCGCCGAGCTTGAAGACTGCGACGTGCTCGTGACCGACCGGGAGCTCGGCGGCGTGGGGCCGATGCTCCCGTTTCTGGACGCCTATGTCGCCGGCGGCGGACAGCGCTTGCTCGTCGTGGCCAAGACCGTCGGCGGCGAGACCCTGGCCACGCTTGTCGAGAACCACCGTCTTGGCCGGATGTCCGTGATTGCCGTGCGCGCGCCGGTCTTCGGCGAACGCCAGCGCGCCATGCTCGAAGACCTGGCGGTCTTCACCGGGGCCACGCTGGTGGCGCACGAGTCGGGTGAGCCATGGGGATCGGTGCCCGTGAGCGTCCTGGGACGCGCCGCCCGGGTGCGCTGCGACACCACCGAGACATTGATCATGGGTGGCGGCGGCGAGCCGCAGGACGTCGCCGATCGCGTGGAGCTGCTGTGGCTCTACCGCGACCGCGCCAAGAACCAGTTCGACCGCGAGAAGCTGGAAGAGCGCATTCGAAATCTCTCCGGAGCGGTTTCGGAGATTCACGTCGCCGCGCCGACGGATGCCGAACGCCAGGAAGCGCGGCAGCGCGTCGAGGACGCCGTGGCCGCAACCCGCGCGGCCCTGGAGGAGGGCATCGTGGCCGGCGGCGGGGCCGCGCTGGCCCGCGCCGCGCGGGACCTCACCGCGCCGCCCGACGCGCACCCGGACGAGGTCGATGGCTGGCGCGTGGTGCAGCGCGCGCTGGCGGCGCCCGTGGCGACGATCGCCCACAACGCCGGATTTGAGGGCGCCGTCGTGGCCGATGCCGTGGCGACGGCCGACCCGCCGCGCGCGTTTGACGTCACCACCGGCGAATACGTTGACCCGTTGGCGGCCGGCATCGTGGACCCGGTCGCGGTGGTGCGCGCGGCCTTGCGCTATGCGGCCAGTGCGTCGGTGATGATCATCACCTCAAACGCCGTCGTGGCCGACGCCGCGTCCTATGGTCCCTGGGTGCGCGGGCTGCGGCGTCGGATCGCTCGCGACGCCGGCATTTTGCTGGCCGGCTGAACCGGGCTAGTCGAACGACAGGCGGTCGATCACTCCGCGGCGAATCTTGAATCCATGCTCGGCGCTCGGGAACGCGCCCTGCGTGACCTCGTCGCGATATTGCGCCAACGCCTCCCGCACGGCGCCGGCCAGGTCGGCATAGCGCCGCGCGTGGCGCGGGGGCGGTCGGCTGGCCAGCCCCAGCAGATCGTGCAGCACCTGAATCTGGCCGTCGCAGTTCGGGCCGGCGCCGATGCCGATCGTCGGAATCGCCAGTTGCTCCGTCACGACGGCGGCCAGACGCGCCGGAATGGCTTCCAGGACCACCGCGAACGCGCCGGCGGCCTCCTGGGCTCGCGCGCCGTCCACCACGCGCTGCGCTCCGGCCAGGTTGACGCCCTGCGCCAGATAGCCGCCGGTCGCGAGCACGGACTGCGGGGTGAGGCCCACATGCGCCATGACGGGAATGCCGCGGGCCGTCAACCCTGCGGTGATGCCGGCGACCTCGGTTCCGCCTTCCAGCTTCACCGCCGTCGCGCCGCCGTCACGCACCAGCCGCGCGGCGTTGTGCAGGGCGTCGTCGAGCGTGGCGTAGGACATGAACGGCAGGTCGCCGATTACCAAGGTGGCGGAGACGGTGCGGGTGACCGCCGCGGCGTGGTGCACGATGTCATCGACCGTCACGTGCAATTCGCGCGCGTGCCCCAGCACGTTGGGTCCCAAGCTGTCGCCGACGAGAATCCCGTCGACCCCGGCCTGTTCGGCGAGGCGGGCAAACGGGGCGTCGTAGGCCGTGACGCACACAAGGGGGGCTCCGCCCTTGCGTGCTCGGAAACCGCTTGCGGTTAGCGGCGCCTCACTCGAAGCTGCCTCGTGCGCCATGAACTGATGGTACGCCGTTGGCCGGGCGGCGGTCGCTAGTAGGCGTACCGCTCCTCACGCGACCAATCCACCGGCGCGAATCTCGGCCTGGTCGGCATGCGCGTCAGCAGATCGGGGTCGAGGTCGGACTCGTCGTAGAGGCCGCGAATCTGATTAGAGGGCAGGTTGAACTCGCGGGTCATTTCCTCGTAGAACGACTCGATGGCCTTGTAGCGGTGGAACCACTCGACCGGGTCGTCGAAGGAGTCGCAGTGGTCGGCGAAGTAGAGCACGATGTCCCGCACGCTGACCTCGATGGGACTGGTTCGTCGGGGCAGACAGGTGCGGAAGTCGTCAATCCACCCGATCTGGCGCCGCACGTCCCGAGCGGGCAGGCGTCGACGCCGGGTCAGCTGCTCCGTATACCATGCGAGGGCGGTCCCAAAACTCGTGCACTCAGCTGCCATCGATTGCCTCCCCCTGACATCTTGTGCCCGCGGACCTTGTCCTGGCCGACTGCCCACATAAAGACAATCGCCCATCCAAAATGGATGGGCGACGGCGGCGCCTTATTCGAAGCGGTCGGAGTGACGGACCACGAGCGAGCCTCCCCAAGCCCGAAAATGCAGCAACGTTACGGCCGGGGCCGTAAGTTGCTCCAACTGTAAGCCTTACCACGCCAATGTCAATAGTTCACCTTCGCGAAAGGCCAAGAGTTGATAGCTCGCGAGTCCGACATCGACAATGGCGAACTATTTTGCAGGATCAAAACCCTGCAAACTGTTCGACCTGTGTCCGCCGTGCCTCCAGCCCGCCGCCACCGTTTCAGATAGGCGCCGCGCGACTTGTCATAAGCGTTTGTCGTGACAGCCCGAATTCGAGGCTGCCGCTCGGCTTTGGACATCGTCCGGCCGGACGTGCGTCATGAGCGACCAGCCAAGCTTGCCGGCGATCGACAGCCCGCGCGGGCTGGCCGGTCGGCGGGTCGTCGTCATGGGGTTGGGGCTGCACGGCGGAGGGCTTGGCGTCGCCCAGTTTCTGCGGCGCCATGGCGCGTCGCTGGTGGTGACAGACCTTCGCGATGCGTCCCAGTTGGCTCCAAGCCTGGAGCAGCTCGGCACGCGTGGCGTGCGCTACGTCCTCGGGCGTCACGACCTCCAGGACTTCCGCGACGCCGAGATCGTGGTGCGCAACCCGGCGGTTCCGCTGGATGCAC
>DAOUHO010000016.1:0-32792 GCA_034428595.1 Chloroflexota bacterium
CTCTCCACCACCCGCACCGCTCGAATCCCCAACGGATGCGAGTAGACCGCGCCTTCGTCCACCGGGTGCTGGCAGGCCAGACGCCAGCCGCCGGCGAGCTGCGCGATCGCCAAGCGGCGCTTGTCGTGCGGCGTGGGCTCGGGGACCTCGGCATCGCGCACCAGCACCCGGCAGGTGCCGCAGGTGCCCTTCCCGGCGCACACCGTTTCCACGGGAATGTCATTGGAGTGGGCGGCGTCGAGGATCGTCGTGCCGACCTCGGCTTCGATCGCGCGGTCTTCGGGCAAAAAGCGGCACGAAACGGTGCTGGGGGCGCTGATTGGGTGGACCTCCGGGGTCGATGTGCGCATTGTGCGTGAATGCGCCCGTGAAGACGACGGCGCAACCGCTTACAATTGTCGAGGTTTGCAGGGACGACGCAAGCGGACGGAGGTCCGAGCACCATGGCAACCAGCGACGACAACGGCCCCAACGGCGAGCGCCGCCACGAATTCGGGCTGGACCAGATCCCGCTGGGCGCCCAGCCGTGGGGTAAAGCGCCCATGGTCTACGGCGACGACACGATTCCGCTGCGCCAGCTGTCGGACCGCGTCGGCGTGCTGGACGCCATGACCACCACGGTGGACAAGCTGTTCTCCTGGGCGCAGTCCAACGCGCTGTGGGGCATGGGGTTCGGGCTGGCCTGCTGCGCCATCGAGATGATGGCCAGCGCTTCGCCGCATTACGACCTCGACCGCTTCGGCACCATCTTTCGCTCGTCGCCGCGGCAATCGGACGTGATGGTCGTTTCCGGCACGGTGACCAACAAGATGGCGCCCGTCGTCAAGCGTCTCTATGACCAGATGCCCGACCCCAAGTGGGTGATCGCCATGGGCGCGTGCGCCACCTGCGGCGGGCCCTTCCGCAGCTACAGCACGCTGCAGGGCGTCGACCGCGTGGTGCCCGTGGACGTCTACATCGCCGGGTGCCCGCCGCGCCCCGAGGCGCTCATCGACGGCATCATGATGCTGCAGCGCAAGATCCAGCGCGACGGCATCATGGGCACGGGCCGGATCAAGGCGCTGCGCGAGGAGCAGGCGGCCGAAGCCGGGTAGGTTTCGACCACGCACGCGCGGCCTTCAGGCCACCCCTCGATGACGACTCCAGACGGCCGCATCCGCCTGGAGCTTCACGCCCACACCCACGCGTCGCCCGACTGCGGGCTGAGTCCCGCCCGCCTGATCGAATTGCTGCAAGCCCGCGGCATCGAGGCGCTGGCGGTGACGGATCACAACACCATGGCCGGCGCCTTCGAGATGGCGCGCGTCTCGCCCCTGCCCACCATCCTCGCGGAGGAGATCAAGAGCACCGCCGGCGACATCATCGGCCTCTTCTTGCAGGAAGAAATCCCGCGCGACATGTCGCCCCGTGACACCGTGGCCGCCATCAAGGACCAGGGCGGCCTGGTGCTCGTGCCGCACCCGTTCGACAGCCTGCGCCGCTCGGCGCTGCGGGAGGCCACCGACGGCATTCGCGAGCACATCGACATCCTGGAGGTATTCAACGGACGCACCCTGCGCGAGCGTGACAACCGCACGGCGCAGGACTTTGCACGAGATCACGGTCTGGTGGCGTCGGTCGGCTCGGACTCGCATCTGGCCCGCGAAGTGGGCGTGAGCTGGCAATCGATCAAGCCGTGGAACGATCCGGTCGAGTTCCTGGACAACCTGAGGGACGCCGAGCTGCACATGGAGTTGGCTCCGGCCTGGGTGCACGCCGGCAGCTCGCTGCACTCCTACGTCACGAAGTTCCGGAAGCGGCTGAATACCTGGTTCGCCGGCTGACGCGACGTCCATGACGGCGGAAGCCGCGTCCGACCGCTGGACGACGTTCACGCGGCGCGGGCTGACGCTCTGGCTCCCGGCCTCGGTCAACCTGGGCATCGCCAGCCTGCTGGCTCCGGCCATGAACGCGCTGCTGGCGCGGGCCGACAATCCCGAGGCGTCGATCGCGGGCTTCTCCGTGGCGCTGGGCGTGATCACCATCGTGGCGCTGCCCCAGTTCCGCATTCAGCAGCTGACGCTGGTGTTTCTGCACGACCATCAGGCGCTGCGCAGCCTGCGCCGGTTCGTGGTTATCACGGCCGCGGCCGTCGGCGCCGTCAGCTGCGTCGCGGCGCTCACGCCGTTGGCCGAGCTGATCCTCGAAGGCATCTTTGCCGCCACGGGCGATTTTCTCACGCAAGCGCGGGCGGCGTTGGTGGCGCTGTGCCCGCTGCCGATATTCATGGTGGCGCGCACGCACCTGCACGGCGCGGCGCTGCGGCTCGGTCAGGCGCGGTTGGTGTGGCTGGGCACCGGGCTCGGGGCCGGCGGCGCCGTTGCCATCTCCGCCGGGCTCATCGCGGCCGGCATGCAGGGGGCGGCCGCGGCCGGCGTGGGCACGACCGTGGCCGCCGGCCTGGAAACCGTCATGCTGATGGCGGCCACGCGCAGCCTGCTGCGGCACGGGCTGCCCGTGCATTCGCCGCGCGGCCTCGACTCCAGCCTGGGCGCCGTGGCGCGCTTCTTCACGCCGCTGATCTTCGCCTCGCTGCTTCCCGCCGCGACCACGCCGATCGTCAACGCGGCCCTGGCCCGCACGCCCGAGCCCGAGACCTCGCTGGCGGCCTTCGCCATCGCCATCGGGCTCTTTCAATTCTTGACGATCCTGCTCTGGGGCGCCCAGCCTTCGATTCTCGCGTTGCTGGCGCGCGGCGACGGCATGCGCCGAATCATGCGCTTGACCAACGGCGTCGCCGGCGTGGTCTTGGTCGCGTCACTGGCGGCGGCGTTCCTATCGCCGCTGAGCCAGCTGGTGATCGAGGACATCAGCGGCGCCCGTGACCGGCTGGCCGAGCTGTCGCTGCTCGGGCTGCGCGTGCTGGCGCCGCTGCCGCTGATCCTGGTGCAGGAGCAGGTCTTCGCCTCGGCCCTGATGCAGGTCCGGCGCACCCGCCCGATTCTCTACGTCAACCTCTGGCGGCTCGCCGCGCTGCTCGTATTCGTGGTGCTGGCGCTCCGGTTGGAGGGGCTGCCAGGAGTTGCCGTGGGCGCCGGAGCCTGGGCGGCCAGCCTGATCGTGGAAGCCGTGGCGACGTATGCCTATGGCCGCGGCGCCTATCGCCAGCTCACGACCGCGGGGTCGTTGACATTCGGCCGCTAGCGCATAGGATTCTACTGAGCACGACGACGTTGAGATTGCGATGGTCCTTGATGGGCGCGCATAGCCGATTCCGCCACGGCAGCACGCTGCCGACTCCGGGAGGAGTGTGCCCCGAACGCTGACGTCGTAAGCCAACGCACGAACGACCGCGGACGCCGGGCACAAGCCCACCAAATGCTCCGCGGTTTTTTGTTGTCCCGAACCGCCGCACCCCCACCGCAAGGATGAGATATGACCACCGCCGTTGACATTGTCGAATTGGAAAAAGCCTTCGACCCATCGGGTCTCATGGGTGAGTTGCGCCGCGTGGTTGGGCGGCCCACGAAGCGCGTGGCCGCGCTGCGCCAGGTCACCTTGTGTGTGGCGCGAGGTGAGATCTACGGCGTCGTCGGCTCGAACGGCTCCGGCAAGTCCACCCTCGCCCGCATCGTGGCCACGCTGCTGACACCCGACGGGGGCCACGCGCGCGTGTTCGGCCACGACGTGGAGCGTGCGTCCGCGGAGGTGCGGCGCTTGCTGAATCGCGTGTCGGTTGACGCGTCGTTCTTCAAGAAGCTGAGCCCGCTGGAGAACCTCGTCTTCTCGGCACGGCTCTATGACCTTCCGCCGCGCACCGCGGAGCCTCGCGTGCGGCAGATTCTGCAACGGCTGGGCATCAGCGGCGAACCGCTCACCAGACCGGTCGAGCAGATGTCGCGCGGCATGCAGCAGAAAGTGGCGGTGGCGCGTGCCTTCCTGACGTCGCCGGTGCTGCTGGTTCTCGACGAGCCGACCACCGGACTGGACCCGGCGTCGAAACGCGACGTGCAGGCGTTCATCCAGGAGGTGCGCGACAGCCACGACGCCACGGTGCTGCTCATGTCGCACGACATGGACGAAATCTCCCGGCTGTGCGATCGCATGGCCGTGCTGGACGACGGGCGGATCGTGGCCGAAGGGACGCCCGCGTCGCTGCCCGCGCCCGGCGAATCATTGGAAGACGCCTTCATTCGCCTGACGGGCCATGCCCTGGGCGACACGACCAACGGACGCAACGAGCAGGCCGAACCTGCCGGCGTTGGAGAGGAGCGACCATGATTGCCGCGCGGCGCGAATGGCGGGCGTCCTACGCCTTCGTCGAGCTGAACTACCGCGCCATCAAGCGCTATTGGGGCTGGGAACTCGTCTGGCTGGTGTTCGCCATCGTCAATGCGTTGACGGTGGCCTATATCGCGCCCGGCGGGCGGGAGGTCACGGGCGAGGCCTTTGCCACCGACCGGCTGGTGCTGTTTCTGGTCATTGGCACCGTCGTGTGGGCCTACTTGCAGCAGGTGTTCGACTCTGTCGGCTTCATGATCGCCTGGCAGCGCTGGGAGGGGACGATCGAAAGCACCTTCATGGCGCCCGCCCGACGCCTCGCGATGGTGGCCGGCACCAGCGCCTTTGCCATCGTCTACGCCTTTGTCCGCGCCCTCGTGGTGCTGGGCGCGGTGTCGCTGTTCTTCGACCTGGACCTCCTGCAGGCCAACTGGCTCACGGCGCTGGTCACGATCTGTGTGGGAAGCGTTGGGTTCCTTGGGCTCGCGGTCATGGTGGCCGCCTTGCCGCTGCTATTTCTGGAGCGCGGCGAGCAGATGGTGATGATCTCGCTGGCCATGCTGCTGCTCGTGTCGGGCGTGTTCTACCCGATCGAGGTGCTGCCGGGCTGGCTTCAGGTGGTGGGGCGTCTGTCGCCGGCCACCTACGTGCTCGAAGGCATGCGGGCGGCCGTGCTGGACGGCGCGTCAATCGGCGACGTGGCCGAGCTATTCCCGCCGTTGCTCGCCATCGCCGCCGTCGCGCTGCCGCTCGGCGTCCTGGTGTTCCGCACCGCCGAGCGATATGCGTTGCGCAGCGGGCGCTTGAAGCGACACGGATGATGCGTCAGCGATCAACCACGAGAGGCGTGGGCCGCGCGAGTGTTGCGGCTGCCGTCAAATCAGAATCGCCAAGCGCAGCGACGAATGCGCAACAATCAGCCGGCGCGCCCAAGCGGCGCGCGTTCATGTGGGAGCGCACATCAGGTATGGATCCGGTACAGCTCGGGATTCCCAAGGGAAGTTTGCAGGACGCGACCATTGAGTTGCTCCGCCACGCAGGCTGGAGCGTTTCGGTGTCGTCGCGCAACTACGTACCGGGCATCGACGACGACCATGTGCGCTGCAAGCTGGTCCGGGCTCAGGAAATCTCACGCTACGTCGAGGACGGCAGCCTCGACGCGGGCATCACCGGTCTCGACTGGACCCTCGAGAATGCCTCCGACGTGCGCGTCGTCGCGGACCTGGTCTATTCGAAGGCCAGCTTCCAGCCGACCCGCTGGGTGCTGGCGGTGCCCAACGACTCGCCGGCGCAGTGCGCGGAAGACCTGCAGGGCGGCAAGATCGCCACGGAGCTGGTGAATTTCTCCACGAAGTACTTCAGCGATCGGGGGATCGACGTCTCCGTGGAGTTCTCCTGGGGCGCCACGGAGCTCAAGGCGGCCGAGGGCCTGGCCGACGCCATCGTCGAGGTCACCGAAACCGAGACCACGATTCGGGCGCACGGGCTGCGCGTCATTGAGACGCTCACCACCTCGAATCCGCAGCTGATCGCCAACCACGCCGCCTACGCCGATCCGAACAAGCGGCGCAAGATCGATCAGATCGCGCTGTTGCTCAAGGGCGCGCTGGAAGCCGAGTCACGGGTGGGTCTCAAGATGAACGTGCCGCGAGCGCGAGTGGAGGACATCGTCGAGGTGCTGCCGAGCATCACCGCGCCGACGGTCGCCAATCTCTTCGGCACCGACTGGCTATCCATCGAGATCGTCGTGTCGGAGCACGAGGTGCGGGAGCTGATCCCGGAGCTTCGCGCCAAGGGCGCCGAAGGCATCATCGAGTACCCGCTCAACAAGATCGTCTGATCAGCGGCGCTCGAGACGTCGAGCCAACCCCGTCAGGGCCTCCGGGTCGGTGCATGGGCTGTAGTGCCCGGGAAGCACCACGCGCGCGCCGCTCGCCGCCAGGCGGCGGGCGGACGCGCGCTGCTCGGCGAGGCTGGTCGCCAGCCAGGGCACGTTTTGGTGCAAGCGCCCCCGGCTGTGCAGCAGGGCGTCGCCCGCCACAAGCACATCGCCGCGCTGGAGCGACATGCTGCCCGGCGTGTGGCCCGGCGTGTGCAGCACTTGCCAGTCGTCGATCATGTCGCCTTCTTGTAGGGGCGTGACGTCGACGGGCGGTCGCCAACGCATGATCCAGGGAATGAGCGGCCAGTAGAGCGCCGAGCGAAGGCGGGGACACGTCTCGGGCGCCGCCAAATACGGCACGTCGGCCTCGTGAATCATGACCGGCGCTCCGGTCTGCCGATGCAGCTCCACCGCGCTGCCGCTGTGGTCCATATCGAAGTGCGTCAGCACGATGCGGTCGATGCCGGACGGCTCGATGCCAATCTCGCGCACGGCGCGCAGGATCGCGCCGGCCCGACCGGGCATCCCGGTGTCGACCAGCAGCGTGGCGGCTCCTGTGAGCAGATAGCACCAGGAGCTGAGGAAGCGGTCCACGGCGAAGCAGCCGGGCGCTACTTCCCATGGCAGCCGGCGCTTCCTCATGCCCCGCCAGTCAGGCCAGGCGACCAACCGAGACTACCCTCCGTAGCTCATCCCCGTGGCGGAAAGAATCTGCGGCTCCCCGCCGCGCTCGGACCCGCCGACCACCTCGCCGAAGTAGACCACGTGATCGCCGGGCTGGCTGCTGCCGACCACGCGGCACTCAAACCAGGCCACGGCCTCATCCAAGACCGGGGCGCCGGTGTCGTAGGACGTCACCGGCTCACCCTCGAGTCGCCCTTCGCCGCTGGTGGACTTGGCCGTGAACTTGAGCGAGAGGTCCTTGGACCCATCCGGCAAGACTGAAATCGAAAAGACGCCCGTCGCGTCGATGTTCTGCCGGGTGTGCGCTTCGTCCTGAATCGCCACCGCGACGACGCGCGGATCGAAGGACACCTGGGTCAGCCAGTTCGCCGTCATGCCGTTCGGCTCGCCGTCCGCCGACTTCGAGCCGACCACCACCAGGCCGTAGACAAGGGCATTGAGCGCGTCGGAAACCGGGTCGCTGTCTGACATGAGAGATCCCATCTGGGTGCAAGGGCCTTGGCTCCATCCGATTATCCGCACCCCGCCGCGCCCACGGCAACGCCGCGGGAAGTCACACAGCGAAGCATGGCGATGAACGGCCCCGGCTACGCTACGATGCCTCGCCGCCTCCATCAGTCGTCCGGGAGCCCACGTGTCACGCGTCAATCGTTGCATCGAGCTGTTGGAGCAGGGACAGCCGGTCTACTACGACCGGGTGGACCCGCTCGACCTCAGCTATGACCTGGGCCGTGAGCTGAGCGGCACCTGGGCCGACTACTTGCGGATCGAGTTCGAGCACCAGGGTCTAGACGCGGTCGCGCTCTCGCGCTTCATGCGCGGCATGGTCGATGCCGGCCCGACGCGCAGCGGACACCGCACGCCGACGGTGATGTGCACCCTGCCCGCCACCGGCATGAGCGCCGACGAGGTCCGGCTCAACGCCTGGCAAATCCGCCACATCCTGTCAGCCGGCGTGCACGGACTCTATCTGGCCCACGTGCGCGATCCCGAGGCCGTACGGGCGTTCGTCGAGGCCTGCCGCTTTCCACATCAGACCGTTGGGATCGGCGACGACCTGGGCATCGGCACCCGCGGCCACGGCGCCGAGGGGTACCCAGCCGACATCTGGGGACTGGACGTTTCCGACTACGTGCGCGTGGCCGATCCCTGGCCGCTCAATCCAGCGGGTGAGCTGGCCCTCGGCATCAAGGTGGAAGACCGATTCGGCCTGCCGCACGCCGATGCCTGCATGGCCGTGCCGGGAGTGGCCTTCGGCGAATGGGGCCCCGGCGACATGGGTCTGTTCCTCGGCCATCCGGAGTGGAAAAACGCCCCCTATAGCCCGGAAATGGACGCCGCCTGGCGGGAGGTGAAGGCCGCCTGCGACCGTGCGGGAATCCTCTTCCTCTGCGCTTGGGACGACCCGGCGCTCACGCCCGAGCAGCGCGCCGATCTGCTGATCAATGAAATCGGCGCCAAGCTCATCGCCGCGGGCGACGGGCCCATCCTGGCGGCCGCCGGCCGGGCGCTCACCGGGCGCACCATGCCGGTGTAGCCGCGCGAACCGCGCGGCGCCGTCAACCCGGCACTTCGCGGTGCGGCAGCAGTTTCAGGCACACGGGCGCAGGCACGGCAGCTTCCTGGCCGGCGAACTCAAGCGCTCCCGAAGCCTCATCGACCCGGAACGTGACGATGTTGCCGGAGTTCTGGTTGGCGGCGAGCAGGAGCCGGCCGTCCGGCGTGATGAGAAAGTTCCGCGGCGTCTCACCGCGGGTCGGCGTATGACCAAGCGGCGTGAGCGTGCCCGTGCCGGACTCGACCGCGAATGCCGCAATCGAGTCGTGGCCGCGGTTCGAGGCGTACACGAAGCGACCGTCCGGCGACACGTGGATGTCGGCGCAGGTGTTGTCGCCGTCCCACGCCGCCGGAAGCGTCGAGATCCTCTGCTTGGGGCTCAGCGCCCCCGTCGCCGCTTCGTAGTCGTAGACGGCAACCGTCGAACTCAGCTCGTTCACCGCGTAGGCATGAGCGGAGGCCGGGTGAAAGGCGAAATGCCGCGGGCCGTCACCCGGATTGGCGCGCACTGCCAGGTCCGGTTGCTCGATCAGCCGCCCGGTTGCGTGATCGATGCGATAGACCACGATGGCGTCCATTCCCAGATCGCAGGCGTAAACCAGCGTGTTGGCGCGGTCGATCATCACGCAGTGCGCGTGGGCCTGCCGCTGGCGCTCCGGATGGACTGACGAGCCGCGATGCTGGACGAAATCGGTTCGCGCTCCCAGGGATCCGTCCGCCCGGATCGGTAGGAGCGACACGCTGCCGCCGAAATAGTTCGCCACGACGACGTACGAATCCGTTTGATCCACCTGCACGTGGCAGGGCCCGGCGCCTCCGCTACGCTCCGTGTTCAGCAGCGTGAGCGACCCGTGCCGATCGATCGAGTAGGCCATGATCACGCCATCGCCGGAAACCTGCTCACACGCGGCATACAGGTGCTCACCGCTTGGGTCGATGGCAAGGAACGTCGGGTTCTCGACGCCCGGCTGCACGTCGACGCACGCAAGGGCGCCGGACGCGGCGTTCATGCGACAGGTGTAGATGCCCTCGGCGCCCAGATCGGTATAGGTGCCGACAAACAGGGTGCGCTCGTCGTTCACGCTCGGCCCCTTCCCAGCGTGCCCCAGTGCGTGAGGCTGGCCGACCATAGCACCGGGTTTGGACCCGGCCACGGGACGCACCGCCGTGCGCACTCTCGCAGTTTCATGATGTCCGGCGCTCGGCGGACCCGCGGACGCCAGCGGGGCTCGTCCAGGCACAATGCGGTCCGAGTTCAAATTCGGGCCGGCGCCAATGCACGCACACAACCACGAGTCCCATGGCCCGTCGCCGACGGGACGAACCGTCGTGCGTGCCGGCAAGCTCTTCGACGGTGTCTGCCGGACGCTCACCGACGACGCCATGGTCGTGGTTGCGGACGGGCAAGTGGTCGCCGCGGGACCCGCAGCTGACATCGACACCGACCCCGACGACATGGCGATCGATCTCCGTCCGTGCACGGTGATGCCGGGGCTGATCGACGCCCACGTCCATCTCATGGGGCAGAACCCGGCGCATGCGCATCCCGGACCCATCGAATACCGCGCCATTCGGTCGGCGGCGCAAGCCAAGGCGCTGCTCGAGGCCGGTTTCACCACGCTGCGCGACCTCGGGTCACAGACGTCCGTGGCTCTCAAGCAAGCCATCGACGAAGGCGCCGTGCCGGGGCCGCGCATGATCGCCGCCGGCTATGCCATTGCCCGCACCGGCGGCCCCTGGTTTGGCATGGAGCCCTCGTGGCGCTGGGTGCGGCCCGCGGACGGCGTCGACGCCTGTCGCCAGGCCGTGCATCGCTGCATCCGGGAAGGCTCCAGCGTCATCAAGATCGGTACCTCGACCGGACGAGGCGACGCGGCCTGGGGCGAAATTCCGACCTACACCGTGGCCGAGGTGCAAGCCGTGGTCGAGGAGGCGCACGCCTGGGGCCTGCGCGTGGCGGCGCACGCCATGGGCGACGAGGGGGTGCGCCGGGCGGTGCTCGGCGGCGTCGACACGGTCGAGCACGGCTACAACATCACCGACGACACCCTGGGCCTGATCATCGAGCGTGGCGTGTATCTGGTTCCGACCCTACGCGCGCGGGCGTTTTCCACCAGCGACGACGGCCGGCGGACCTACACCGGCCAGGTTCGTTCGCTGCGGCGGGCCTATGCGGCCGGCGCGCGGCTGGCGCTGGGCACCGACACAACGGGCGGCGCCGGGATGCCGCACGGCCACGAGAACGCGGTCGAGTTCAGGCTCATGGCCGAGACCATGGAGCCCATCGACGCGCTGCTGTCGGGCACGCGCGTGGCGGCGCAGGCGCTTGGGCTCCACCCGCACATGGGCAGCCTGCAACCTGGAGCGGCCGCCGACCTGGTCGCCGTGCGCGAAAACCCCCTGCGTGACCTTGACACCCTGCAACGGGTCGAATTCGTCATGCAGGGCGGCCGAGTGATCGTGGCGCCCTGACCCACGCGCCGCTTGTCCGAGCCTCGGTCCTATGGCGTTGTGGAACTCCGGGCGGCGTCGGTGATGGCGTCGTGCATTTCGCCACTGATCTGTGGGAGCGCCGTGCCGCGCCGGTCAAAGTCGTCCGCGACGTGGCACGCCACCAGGTGACCGTCGCCGAAGTCCCGCAGAGGCGGCTCCTCGTTGAAGCACACATCCTGCACCACGGCGCACCGCGTATTGAACCGACACCCCTGGGGCGGGTTCGTCGGACTCGGCAACTCGCCGGGAATGATCAGTCGTTCCCGCTGCTCGGACGGATCGGGCACCGGAATCGCATCCATGAGCGCGCGGGTGTAGGGGTGAATGGCGTTGCTGAAGAGCTCCGGCGTATCGGCCTGTTCCACGATCTTGCCCAGATACATCACGGCCACGCGGTCGCAGACGTAGCGCACCACGGCCAGGTTGTGGGCGATGAACAAGTAGGTGAGGCCAAATTCGCCCTGGAGGTCGCGCAGCAGGTTCAGGATTTGCGACTGAATCGAAACGTCGAGGGCGGAGACCGGCTCGTCGCAAACGAGAAACTGCGGGCGCAACACCAGCGCTCGGGCGATGCCGATGCGCTGGCGCTGTCCGCCCGAGAACTCGTGCGGATATCGCTGCGCGTAGTGGCTGCTGATGCCGACGATATCCATGATCTCGCGGATTTGGTCGCTGCGCTCGTCGGCCGTGCCGATCTTGTGGACTTCGAGGCCCTCGCCGATGATGCCGCCCACGGTGATGCGTGGATCCAGCGACCCGTAGGGGTCCTGGAAGATGATCTGCATGTTTCGGGCCAGCACCTTGCGGTCGAGCTTCGACACGTCCTCGCCGCCAAAGTAGATTTCGCCGCTGGTTGGCGGATAGATGCGCAGGATGGTGCGGCCGACGGTGGTCTTGCCACACCCGCTCTCGCCCACCAGGCCGAACGTCTCGCCGCGCTTGATGTCAAAGGAAACCTCGTCGGCGGCATGCACCTGGGCAATGGTCCGGAGGAGGATGCCGCCTCGCACCGGAAAGTGCTTGGTCAGCTTCTGCACGGAGACAAGCGCGTCATTGGGCGCGCCGTTGCCCGAGGCAGCAATGTCAGAAGACATCAGTTCACCGATCCCGCGGTCGCCCGAGCTTGTGGCAGCGGCTCGCCATCGTGCCCGGATGGTCGCTGGGGATACAGGTGACAGCGCACCGTACGCCCATCGTCAAGCCGCTGAAGTTGCGGGCGGTTGTCACGGCATATGTTCATCGCCTCCGGACAGCGCGACTGGAAGAGGCACCCGCTTGGCAGCCGCATCATGTGCGGCACCGATCCGCGGATGGTCGAGAGCCGTTCGCCGCGATCCGTCATCAGGCTCGGAATGCTGGTCATCAACCCTCGGGTATACGGGTGTTTCGGCGCGGCGAACAGTGATCCGACGTCGGCGTACTCAACCACTTCGCCGGTGTACATCACCGCCACGTCGTCGGCCATTTCGGCAATCACGCCGAGATCGTGCGTAATCAGCAACAGCGCCATACCCGTTCGGGACCGGATTTCCCGGATTAATTCGAGAATCTGTGCCTGAATCGTCACGTCGAGGGCGGTCGTGGGTTCGTCGGCCAAGAGCAATTGGGGTTCGCACGCCAGCGCCATGGCAATCATCACCCGCTGGCGCATGCCGCCCGACAGCTCGTGGGGATACGCCTTGATCCGCTGCTCGGGTTGCGGAATGCCCACCAGTCGCAGGACCTCGATGATTCGTTCGTAGCGCTGCTTGCGGGTGAAGCTGCGGTGCTCGCGCAGGACCTCGCCAATTTGATTGCCGGTGTTGAAGACGGGGTTCAGCGCCGTCATCGGCTCCTGGAAGATCATGGAAATCTCGTCGCCGCGCACGCTGCGCATTTCGCGATCGCTGAGACCACGCAGATCACGGTCCTGCCACACGACCTCGCCGTCGACAATGTCGCCCGGCGGACGAATCAGACGCATCACGCTGAGCGCGCTGACGCTCTTGCCGCAGCCGGATTCACCGACCAGCCCGAGCGTCTTGCCGCGTTCGATGGCATAGGACACACCGTCGACGGCCCGAATTATTCCGTCGCGAACCCGAAAGTGCGTGCGCAGATTTCGCACCGACAGCAGCAGGTCGCCCTTTTCGACCCGTTCCGGCAGCTGCATGCCGGGCTCGGGCGCGCCGTTTGCTTCGCTCATTGCCATTCGAGCAGGTCGGCCGCTCCGCACCGCGGCGTCCGTGTGGCGGTCGGACAATGCCCTGCAAACATTAGTTGAGACGCTTCTCCGTAGGTCGTGGCTCGCTGCTCGCCCATGGTCGGCTTGCACACGCTCCCTGAACGACTGGTCGGCCGCGAGGATGAGTTTAGGTGCGAGCGCCCGCGGGCGTCAACGTGCAGCCTCATGACAGCTCGCGCAGCTCAATTCCCGTGTAGTAGTGCGTAAGGATTTCGTCGAAGGTATGCCCCGCCAACGCCATGCCCTGCGCGCCCCATTGGCTCATGCCCAAGCCATGGCCGAAGCCGCGTCCCGTGAGGACCAGTGCGGGCGGACGCTCGAAGACCGCGACGTGCACGGCGCCGTTCACCAGCTCGATATCGGGGGGCGCCGTGGCAAAGGCGACGCTGCGGCGCACGGAGGCGATGCGGTGCCCCTCTTCGAGCAACGCGCCGAAACGGCGGGGCGCCGCACCGATCAGCTCCAGCGACTCCATCGGGGAAAGCTCCAGCTCGACGAATGCGCTGGGCAGGCCAAGCGCTGTGCGCACGTCATCGCCAAAGAGCTCCACTTCTCCCGCGGCGCCGACGACCAGGACCCGCAGCGGACGACCCGCCGGCGTGCGCTCCAAGACGCGCAGATCGACGACGGCGCCCACGCCTCCGTTTCGAATGGCGCGATAGTCGGCCAACTCGGACAGCGGGATCGTCCGCGTCCAGCGATAGCCTTCGGCGCCCCATGACACGGTCAGGGCGGCGGCGTCACCGGGAGAGGGCACGCTGCGAAGATAGGGAACGGGCGTGCCCCACACATGCTCGGAACTCTCGGTCACGTCGCCGGCATTCGCCGAGTACAGCGCTTCGATCGGCGCGCCATTGAACATCGCCACGACGCCCGCCGTCGCAGCCACCGCCGCCTGCGTTCGCTCGGACTCACTGCGCGTGCCGCCATAGGCCTGGCAGTTTTGGTTGTCGCAAATGTCGTAGATCTCGTCAGGTTGCAGGTGCTGGATGGCGTAGGTCCGCGCCGCCACCGCCTGCGCCTTCAGCGCCTCCATCTCCCAATTGCGGGGCATCTCCGCGCCCACCACCGACGCGAGATAGTCGGCAAGGCCCACGTGATTCACCACGAGAAAGTCCCCATCGACGCGACGAATGTCGAATCCGCCGCGGTATGCCGTGCCGTTGAGGCGTGTCGCGGCATGAGGCTCACCCGGCCGCACGTCGAGCCGCTCCGGAAGCTCGAACGTCGCCCAATCGCCTACCGCCAGGGTGGGGCGCGACGGCAGGACGCGCGCCCCGACGCCGGTCTCCGCGCGAATCAACCGGCGGTGGCGCTCGAGCACTGAAAGGTCAACGTAGGGGCCGAGATGCACGAGGCCCGGCTCGGCTGCTCGCACCGGTCCGTCGACGCCAATCTCTAGCGTCCAGGGCGCCGCCGCTTGCACCGGGAACGCCAGAAATCGCGGGGAGTGCCCGACGACAATCCGCTGCCCCGACGCCATGTCCCGCGCGCGACCGTCGACGACCACCGTCGAAGGGCCCTGGGGCTCGAGCGTGAGAGTGTCGCCAACGTCGCTGAGCAAGACCCGAATGACCTCGGGCAAGGCCGGCTCGGACTGCTGGGCGCCCACCCCGGTCGCTGCGAGCAGCGCGAGCACAAGCGCCACGCCACCCGCGGCGGCAATTGCTAACGATCGCGGACGGGCGGCCGGGCGAACGGCCGCGGTTGGGCGCGAATGCGCACTGGCCTCACGCGGCGGGATCATCAAACGCTTACGCTCCATCGCCGCAGGTCAATGTCGCCTGCCGCGCGGTGGGGAGCGCCCGACTAGGACTCGGGCTTTTTCTCGGCGGGAGCCTCGGATGCGCCTTCGGCCGCGGCATCGGCGCTGGCAACCGTGGTGGCCGGAGTCTCCGGCGCTTCGCCGGCTTCGTCCTGCTCGCCTTCTTCGCCTTCGTCTTCGTCCTCGAGGCCGGCCCGCGCCTCGCTGCGGAACTCGCGCACGCTCTTGCCGAGCGCCTGCCCCACGCCCGCGATGCGGCCGGCGCCGAACAGAGCGATCACGATGAGCAAGATGATGAGCAGCTCAAGCGGCCCAAGTGATGTGAACACGGCTAATCTCTCCCTCGCTGCGGCAGCGAGAGCGCTGCCCTTGGTGGACGAGTCCTCATTGTCGGGGTTCTGTCACAGCCGCCGGCGCGACTGCTCCACGCGTCACGATCAACACGTTCCCGACCACGGTGCTTCGATACACCGTACGCCACTTTACCTTCTCCCGGCGGGTTGGGATGGGAAATAGTCGCCAACGCCGCATCCTAACCCTGCGCGTTGAGGAGTTGGAATCCGAAATCCAGGAGCACCGCCGCGTCCCGCTCGCGCTGGCTGCTTCCCAAGAGCACGACCATGAGGCGGCGCCCGTCGCGTTCGGCCGCGGCGATGATGTTGCCGCCGGCGTCCTGCGTGCGCCCAGTCTTGACGCCGAGAGCGCCGTCATAGGACCACAGCAAGCTGTTGAGGCTCGTGGCGGTGTAGGCGCCGTGGGTCGGGCTGGCCGGAATCACGTAGGCGCGCGAGGAGACGATGCGCGCGATGAGCGGAAAGCGTTCGATTGCGTCGGCGGCGAGCACGGCCATTTCGAAGGCGGTGCTCCGGTGGTCGGGTGAGTCAAATCCCACTGGGTTGGCGAAGGTGGTGTTGGCCAGCCCGAGCCGTCGCGCGAGGTCATTCATCTGCGCCACGGTATAGGCCTCACCGCCAATTCCGTCCGCGACCGTCACCGCCGCATCGTTCGCCGACGGCAGCAACATGGCGAACAACAGATCTTGCAGCGTCAGTACTTCTCCCGGGCGCAGGCCGATGACGTTCGGCGGCTGCTCGGCGGCTGCCGGCGGAACCTGGATTCGCAAATCGGCCGGCGCCTGTTCCAAGGCGACAACGGCCGTCGCCAGTTTGGCCAGACTCGCGGGTGCGTGCGGCACGTGCGTGTCGCGCCCGTACAGGATGGTGCGCTGCCCGAGATCGACGACCATCGCCGACGCGGCCGTGATGGGCGGAGCTTCAATCGGTTGGATGAATGGGTCCTCAATGAAGGCGGCATTGGCGGCCCGCGCCAACGTCGGGGCATTGGCCTGCACGCGCTCCAAGTCTCGGTCGAGTAGATTCACCACCCGGCCCATGTCCGGCAGCGGCGCCTCCACCGACGAAAAGATCCGCGTCAGCAACAACACGCCGACAATTGCCGCCAGCAGGACGAGGAGAAGCTCCGCGCCACGGCGGAAACGCATCGCCTGCACCCGGCGCACCCGCGGCTGTTTCGCCGGCTGCCGCAACTGGGCGTGGTAAATCGGAGGCGGCACCGCGACGCCGGTCGCGTCCCCAGCGCCGGCGTCAAGCAATTCCTCTTGTCGCCAACCGTCCAGCGCCCGGCGTGCCCGGCGATCTCGTTTTCTTGTCGGCATTGCTTGCTACACCACCTGATGCCGCGCGATGTAGTCGAGGCTGCGGCGGTAATCCGCTTCCCGGATCAGCTGCTCGCTCATGTAGAAGTTGAGCATGGTGCGCAACGAAAGGATGGGCAGCAGGTGCAAGCCGTGGTGCTGGAGACGGCGAGCGGCCCCCAGATCGCGATCGATCAGCACGATGACGTCGCGAACCACGAGCCCCTGCTCGCGCATGGCGTTCGCCGTGGCGATCACCGAGCCGCCGGTCGTGATCAGATCGTCGACCAGCAACGCATGTTGTCCGGGCAAGAATCGACCTTCGAGCAAGAGGCCGTCGGATGACGGCTGGGGGGATAGGTAGACGAGCGGGACGTCGGTGGCCAGCGAGTAGGCGGTCGCCAGATGCAGGCCGCCCATGGGGACACCCGCCACCAACTCCCATGGCTCGGCGGGATGGTGGCGGCGCGCCACGGCGAGCTCTGCCGCTTGGCGCACCAGATCGGCGGCGGCACGAAGCGCGGCAGGAACGGCGATGAGGCGCTTCGGGTTTACATAAACCGGCGAATCGACCGTCGATCGGCCGAGCGTAAAGCTGCCAAACTCGATGCCGCCCAGCTCGTAAATCTGGCGAGCCAGACCCAGCGTCGTGTTGTCGTCGGACGTCACGCGCGCCTCGCGCAAGCTGCGACGCGCCGCGCCCGCCGCTGCGGCCTCCCGGGCGGACTCCTGCGTCGCCGCAATTATTGGGGCCAGGCCACGCGCGGTCAAGATTCCCCGCGCCAAATGGGGCCGCGGGGGGTCCGGCCGCCGGGCTGGGAAGCGGTGGTGCTTCACGCCCGACGCAGCGGACGCACCTACAATGCGTCGGAATTCGGTTTGCTCACAGGGAATCTCGTGGCCCGCGACCCCGCTCCAGCTCCCGCCATTGCGGATATGGAGGGACCCTACGACGCCTCGCGCGTCGAGACCCATTGGTACGACCTGTGGGAGGACGCCGGGCATTTCGCACCGTCCGAGGACCCCGCCCGCGAGCCGTTCGTCATCGCCATTCCGCCGCCAAACATCACCGGCGCCCTGCACAACGGCCACGTGATGTTCGTGGCCTACCAGGACCTCATGATTCGCTGGCATCGCATGCGGGGGCGCGCCGCGCTGTGGATTCCGGGCACGGACCATGCGGCCATCGCCACGCAGGCGGTGATCGAGCGCGAATTGCGGCGCGAAGGCACGTCGCGGCACGAGATCGGCCGGGAGCGCTTCGACCGCCGCTTTTGGCAGTGGCGCGACACCTACGGCTCCCGCATCACGCAGCAGCTCCGTCGCCTGGGTGCATCCGCGGACTGGACGCGGGAGCGTTTCACGATGGACGACCAGCTCTCGCGCGCCGTGCGCGAGGCTTTCGTGCGCCTCTACGAAAAGGGCCTCGTCTATCGCGGGGAATACCTGGTGAACTGGTGCCCGGAGGATCGCTCGGCCATCAGCGATCTCGAGGTCGAGCATGAAACCGTCGACGGGCATCTCTGGCACATCCGCTACCCGCTGACAGACGGCGGTCATGTCGTCGTGGCCACCACCCGCCCGGAAACGATGCTGGGGGACACCGCCGTAGCCGTGCATCCAGACGACGAACGCTACGCCCATCTGGTCGGCGGCACGGCGGTCGTGCCCGGAATCGGGCGCCAAATCCCCGTCATCGCCGACCCGGAGGTCGACCGCGAGTTCGGAACCGGCGCCGTGAAGATCACCCCCGGCCACGACCCCAATGACTGGCGCATGGGCCAGCGGCACGGGCTCCCCGTCGTCAGCATCCTCAACGACGATGGCTCACTCAACCAGGCGGCCGGACAGTGGGCCGGCCTGGACCGATTCGAGGCGCGTCGCGCCTACGTGGCGCACCTTGAATCCGAGGGCCTGCTCGATCGCGTTGAGCCGCATGCCCACGCCCTCGGCCACTGCCAGCGTGACGGTTCGGTCGTGGAGCCGAGGATTTCCGAGCAGTGGTTCGTCAATGCGCGGCCCCTAGCCGACCGCGCCGCGCAGGCCGTCCACGACGGCACGCTCACGTTCTATCCGCAACGCGCCGCCGCCGAGTTTCTGCGCTGGATGGAAATGATCCAGCCCTGGTGCATCTCCCGCCAGCTCTGGCTGGGGCACCGCATCCCGGTGTGGTACTGCGGCGCCTGCGGCGAGACGCTGGTCACCCGCACCGATCCGGCGCGCTGCTCGGCGTGCGGCAGCGGTGATCTGGCCCAAGACCCGGACGTCCTCGACACCTGGTTCAGCTCCGGGCTCTGGCCCTTCTCGACGCTCGGCTGGCCGGACGCGACGCCCGACTTCGAGCGGTTCTATCCCACCGACGTCTTGGAAACCGGCAGCGACATCATCTTCTTCTGGGTCGCGCGCATGGTCATGCTCGGACTCGAGCTCACCGACCGGCTGCCGTTCCACACCATCTATCTGAACGGCATGGTGCGGCATGCCGACGGGTCCAAGATCGAGAAGTCGAACTATCAGCCCGGCGACGATCCCGCCGACATCATTGATCCGTACGGCGCCGATGCCCTTCGCTTCATGATGGTGACGTCTACTGCCGAAGGCGCCGACCTGCGCATCAATCTGAAGCGCGTCGAGGCCTCGGCCCACTTTGCCAACAAGCTGTGGAACGGGGCGAAGTTCGTGATCGGCGCCATGCGGCGCACGGCAGAGTCCGACGCGACGGCCGCGCCGACGGTCGTCGACGAATGGATCACCGCCCAGTTCGGCGCACTGCACGCAGACGTGGTGCGCCTGGTGGAGAGCTATCAATTCGGCGAAGCCGGCCGCCGGTTGCACGACTTCCTGTGGTCCGAGTTCTTCGACTGGTACGTCGAAGCGGCCAAGATTCGGCTCTACTCCGGCGCCCCGGCCGAGGTGCGACGGGTCGCCGTAACGTTGGCGCAGGTGCTGGACGGCAGCCTGCGACTGCTGCATCCCTTCATGCCCTCGTTGACCGAAGAGATCTGGCGCCATTTCCGCCGCGCCGGCGGCGCGCCGGACGCCCCCGAGTGGCTCATCGTGACGCCCATCGACGAGCCGCCGCCGCCGGGCAACGCGGAGGCCGTGCGCCAAGTTCGCGACCTCATTGCCGTCGTGCAAGGGATTCGCAACGCGCGGCACGAGTCCCAGGTGGAACCGGGCCGCCTGATCGCGGCGCGCATCGTGCTCGACGGCCAGGCCGCCTTCATCGAGCGCGAGCGGACCTTCGTAGAGCGGCTCGCGCGGGTGGAGCCGTTGTCCTTCCACCCGCAGGGCACGCAGTTCGACGATCCCGCCGTGACGGTGCGCACGGCCGGAGTGGAGGTGAACCTTCCGCTCGCGGGGATGATTGACATCGCCGTGGAGCACGAGCGCCTGGCGCGTGAGCGGGCGGAACGATTGGCCGATCTGGAGCGCGCGGAAACTCTCCTGGGCAACGAGGCCTTCACGCAGCGCGCGCCGACCGCCGTGGTGGACAAGGAACGACAGAAGGCCGCCGCTGCGCGTTCAGCGCTGGCCCAGATCGACGACCGCTTGGCGGCCCTCCCGCCCCGGTCCTAGCGCGAGCTTCCCGCACTCTCGTCAGCGGCGGCGCGCACGTAGAGCTGACGCAGGCTGGTCGCCCCGCGCACGGTGCCTCCGCCGATGCCGCGCGCCTTGGCCGCGTTGACGTCTTCTAGCGCCGGCCGCACCTGCGAGGAGAGCTGGTCGATGAAGTGCAGCGCAATGGCCTCCGGAATCATGGGCTCGACCACAGCCGCGAACTCGCGCGTGCCCTGGTGGCTGAGCACCAGATGCCGCAGGAGCATGGCCGTTTCCGCATCGCAGTCGACCTCGGCGACGGCGGCATCGAGCAGCTGCACGCCGTGCACCATGTGGCCTTCGAGGTTTCCCGCCGCCGTATAGGAAAACTCGCTGGTGACGTCGAGCTCCAGCACCTTGCCCAGGTCGTGCAGAATCACCCCGGCCACCACCAGATCGCGGTCCAGCTCGGGGAATGTCTCGGTCACCCGATCCGCCAGCTGCAACATCTCGACCGTATGCTCGGCCAGCCCGCCCACCCAGGCATGATGTCGTCCCTTGGCGGCGGGCCATTTCGTCAGCCGCTCCGCGACAGCCGGCTGCGCCAGCACCGCTTGCACCACGGCCTGCACCTGGGCGTCGCCGATCGAGTCGGCGGCGGCGGCGATGGTCGCGCGCAGCGCCGCGGGATCGCGTTCGCCCTGCGGCAGCAGGGCCGTGGCGTCCCACTGCTCCTGGGAGCGCTCCATGCGCGTCAGCTTGACGTTCACCCGCCCTCGAAACTCCTCCGCGCGGCCCTCGACGGTGTAGGTCTGGCCCGCGTCGACCGCAGCGGCAAGCTCCGGCGGCACGGAGAAGTAGAGCGCGTCAATCGAGTCGCGGTCCTGATCCCGCAGCGTCACGCGCAAATACGGGTCGCCGGTGCGGCTGGTGCGCACGTCGGGCGAGGCGATCACGTACGTCCCAGAAACCATTTGGCCGGGACGAATATCGGCAATTCTCACGGGCGGCTATCCAGGGGGCAGATAGCCCATCCTACCCGCGGCCGCGTAGAAAACGGTCCACGCCTCACTTCGGTCCGGTGCTTGTCCGAGGGGATCGTTCGGCACTGGCCGGCAGTTAGCGACGGCGGCGCCACCATGCGCGAAAACGGTCGCCAAATGTCGACGCCGGACGGTGATCGGAGAGATCGATCACCTGACCGCGCCACATCTGGGGACTCGACGGCTTGGCGGGACCGGTCCCCGACCGGCGCTCGATGATGCCGCGGCCGATGGCCAGGAGAAACGTGATCCCGCCGGAAAGCGCAAACACCGCCGCCACGGGCCGCAGCGGCGTGGCATAGAGCAGCAGTCCCAAGACGACCAGGCTGGCGGCCGTCACCAGCATTTCGTTGGTGGTGGCGAAGCGGCGACGCAGCCAGGCGCCGAAAGCGTCCAGCCAGGGTCCGCGGGGTTGGCGTTGCTCCGGTTCCGAAGGAGGCGGCTCACCGCTCGCGGGCGAGTTGAAGTCGCTCTCCTCGAGGATGTCTCGAACTTCCTCGCGCCAGTCCTTGGTCACGCCTTCTCGCCGCTGCAGTTCTGCCTACCATCAAGTATACCCCCGCCCCCCTTCGAGTTTGCGCAGGCGCTGTATCGTCCGGTGCGGCTTCGATATGCTCCACACATCGTGGCTGCCGTAGCTTTTGAGCTCGAAGTCTTTCGCCATCTCTTCGCGTCAGTCGCCGAGGAGATGGGCGTGACCGTGCAGCGCAGCGCGCACTCGCCCAACATCAAGGAGCGGCGTGACCATTCCTGCGCCGTGTTCGACCACGAGGGCCGAATGGTGGCGCAGGCGGCCCACGTTCCGGTGCACCTGGGCGCCATGCCCATGGCGGTGCAGGCCGCCATCGACTTCTACTGCGAGCGCACGCCCGCCGCGGGCGACGTAATCATCGTCAACGATCCCTATCTCGGGGGCACGCACCTTCCCGACATCACCACCGTGTCGCCGGTGTTCGTGGGCGAGCCGCTCGAAATGTGGGGCTGGGTGGCCACCCGCGCCCACCACGCGGACGTCGGCGGGTTGACTCCCGGCTCGATGCCGATGTCCACCGAGCTCTTCCACGAGGGCATCGTCATTCCGCCCCTCAAGCTTGTGGACGCGGGGACCGTCGACGAACAGCTGATCGAGCTCATCTGCCGCAATGTGCGCACGCCCGACGAGCGCCGCGGCGACCTTGCGGCCCAGCTGGCCTCGCACCAGGTCGGCGAGACGCGGCTGCAAGCGTTCGCCCGCCGCTACGGACCGAGCGAGCTGAGCCGCATGGCGCGGGAGCTCATGGCCTACACCGAGCAGCTGGTCGTCGCGCGATTGCGCCGCGTCCCCAACGGCGAGTACGCCTTCGAGGACTTTCTCGACGACGATGGGCGGGGCGGGCCCTCGACGCCGCTTCGGGTCACCGTCACCGTGCGCGACGGCCGGTTCATCGTCGACTTTGCGGGCACGGCGGCGGCGGTGCCCGGTTCGCTCAACGCGCCGTCCGCCATCACCCCCTCCGCCGCGCCCTATATCGTGCGCTGCCTGGCGGGCGCGGATGTGCCGGCCAACGACGGCGCCAGGGCCGTGCTGGACGTCCGGGTGCCGCTTGGGACCGTGCTCAATCCCCAACCGCCGCACGCCGTGGCGGCGGGCAACGTCGAAACGTCCCAGCGGATTGTGGACGTGCTGTGGGGTGCCCTGGCCCAAGCCTTGCCGGACGAAGTGCCGGCCGCCAGCCAGGGCACCATGAACAACTTGGTCATCGGCGGAACCGATCCGCGTTCGGGAAGCGCCTACACCTACTACGAGACCATCGCCGGGGGCGCTGGGGCTGGCCCCACGCGACCGGGGACGAGCGGCGTCCACGTGGCCATGACCAACACGTTGAACACGCCCATCGAGGCGCTTGAACTCGCCTATCCGATGCGCGCGCGGCGCTATGCCTTGCGGCCGGGATCCGGCGGCGCCGGTGCGCATCGCGGCGGCAACGGCGTCGTGCGCGAGGTCGAAATGTTGGCGCCGGCGTCGGTGACCATCGTGGCCGAGCGGCGTCGGATCGGGCCCTGGGGCCTACGCGGCGGCAGCGCCGGCCGCCGAGGACGGGACCGGGTGTGCCGCGGCGGCCGCTGGCGCGACGTTCCGGGCAAGGGAACCCATCACCTGGAGGCGGGCGATTTGGTTCAGGTGTCCACGCCCGGCGGCGGCGGCTGGGGCGCTAGCGACGCCGATTGAATAGACGAAAGCCCCGCTCGGCCTCCGCGGCCGGCGGCGCGTCGGCGTCGAACTCGACTTCCAGCACCTCGCGGTAGACGGCGCCGGCCGGCGATAGGTCGCTCTCGAACAGCGACACCGCCGCCACCGTATGAGCGCCGAGCGCCCCCAGGCGCGCGGCCTCGAAGCGACGCGCCACGCCCATCCGTGTCGACAGCGTCGCCTGCCGACCGATCCGCGCCAGCGTGACGTGCGGACTGAACGGCCGGGCCCCCATGCGCAGGCCAATTCCCTGCATCTCGCGCGTGACGGCTCCCTGCAAGTCGCGCACGGCATCGAGGTCGCCGGAGACTCCAACCCACGCCACGCGCGGCTCGCCGCCGGTGGGAAACGTGCCACCGCCGCCGAACCTGAGCACGAACGGCGACCGCCCGCGCGTCGCGGCCTCCAGGCCCGACCGGACGCTGTCCGTGGAGTGGGCCGGCACCTCGCCGAGAAACGCCAACGTGAGGTGCAGGCTCTCAGCCGACATGCAGCGCACGTCGCGCACGTCACCCACCAGCGAACGTGCGCGTCGGGCAAGCTCGACCCGCACGTTCTGGGGATAGGAAATGGCGACAAACGCTCGCATAGGCTCCGAGTATAATTTCACGCCTCGGGTGGGCCTGTTCGTCGGCTACGCCCGCTGCAACGCTCGGGGCGTTCCCACGCGCGAGGTACAACCATGGCCGCGGCTGAAGGCGTCCTCATCAGCGACGGAACCGCGCCGCTGGACACCGCGCGCCGACGGGAGTTTGGCGAGCAGCTCCGCGAGCGCATGCGCCGCGCCGACTCCGGCGCCTCGGCGTCCGCCATGGCCGCCGCCGACCTGGCCGTGGCCATCCACACCACGGTTCCCAACCCGGCGACGACGGTGTTCTGGGATGCCGGCGGCCACACGGACGCCTACCGGCACCTGCTGGGTCGCCCACCGTCGACCACGGCCCCGCCGGCGCCGGGGCGCGCCGTATCCGAGGCCGTCGGCGCCGCCGTCGCGCGCATGTTGCAGCATGAGGCGACGTCAATCGTCGCGGTCATCGATGGGCAGGGCCTGAGCGCCGGACTGGCATTCGAGGCCGTGAATCACGCCGGCCATCTGCAACTTCCGCTGGTGCTGGTGCTGGTAGACGCCCCGACCACCCGCACTCGCAGCGTTGGCGCGGTGTCGCGTCACCTCACCCGGCTGCGCGGTCACCCGCGCTACGCCGACGCCAAGGTCCTGATCGAGCAGGCGCTCAGCCGGATGCCCGCCGGCGGCCAGGCCGTCGAGGTCGCCCGGCGACTCAAGAACTCAATGCGCGAGCTGCTCATTCCGACCGAGATCTGGGAGGAGTTGCTCGGCTTCACCTATCTGGGACCCGTGGATGGGGCCGTCGCCGACGCCCTGGCGGAATCGCTGGCGCTGGCCCTGGAGGTGCGGCGACCGGTGCTGCTGCACGTGGCGGCCCCCGCCGGGGCGGCCGTGCGGCGTCCACGACCCGGCGCCGACGCCAACGGCGCCGCCGCGGCGCGCGCGACCTGGCTGGGGGCGGCGGCGACCGCCCTGGCAAATCTCGCGGAAGCCGACGAGCTGTGCGTGACCATCAGCGCGGGCGCCACGGCCCGCGGGGCGTTGCACGCCGTGGCCGAGCGCGTGCCGGAGCGGTTCCTGGACGTCGAGCTCGGCGCGGCGCATGGCATGTCGCTGGCGGCGAGCTTGGCCCGAGAGGGTCTGCGACCGGTGGTAGCGCTCGCCGCATCGCGCACGCTGGCCACCATCGCCCCCCTGCTCGACGAAGCCACGCAGGCCCATGCCCCGCTCACGATCCTGGCCTATCCGGACGCGGCGCCCGACATGGCGGCTGACTTGCTGTCGCGCAACGCCATCCCAGGTCTTGACGTGGTCGTCCCCACGCAACCGCACGACCTGAAGGACCTGCTCGCGGCGGCTCTGGTCAGCCCGCGCTGGACCCTCATTCAGCTGCCCGCGTCCGTCACGCAGGAGTAACCGTTCGTCACCGGCCCGATGCACGGCGATCCCTCACCAATCATCGACGCCCACACCCACGTCGTTCCCCCCGACGTCGCGGCCGACCGCGAGCGCTATCTCGAAGCCGATCTTTGGTTTCGGCGCCTCTACGCCAATCCCCGGCGCACCCTCGCCACCGCCGACGACGTGGCGCTGGAAATGGCCCGCTCGGGCGTGGATACCACCGTGGCCTTTGGCTTTGCCTGGCGCGACCCAAGCCTGTGCGTGCTCAACAACGACTACATCCTGGAGCAGGCCGCGGCGCACCCCGAGTCGCTGGTGCCCTATTGCGTGGTCTCGCCGTCCGACCTGGAGTTCAGCATCGTCGAGATGGAGCGCTGTCGACGGCGGGGCGCGGTCGGCGTGGGCGAGCTGTTTCCGGAAGGGCAGGGCTGGAATCTCAATGATCGCGGCGCCCTGCGGGCGTTCATCGGCGCGGTGCGCGGGCTCGAGCTGGTGCTCAACCTGCACGTCAGCGAGCCGGCCGGCCACGACTACCCCGGCAAGGACTCGACCACGCCCGCGGCCATCTGGCCGCTGATCGAGATGGCAGGCGGCGAGGTGCCCATCGTGCTCTCACACTGGGGCGGCGGCGCCGCGTTCTACGAGCTGATGCCTGAGGTGCGCGACCTCACCCAGCAGATCTACTACGACTCCGCGGCCAGCCATTTGCTGTACCTGCCAGCCGTGTTTGACGTGATGGCGCGGCTGGCGCCCGGCCGGATTCTCTTCGGCAGCGATTTTCCGCTGATGACGCAGCGTCGGGCGTTGCGGCACGTGCGGGCGGCGGGACTTGACGCCGAAACGATGGCGGCATTGCTGGGCGGCAACGCTCGAAAGCTGGGCCTCAGCGGCGCCTCTAGATCGACATAACGAAAGCCGGCCAAGTCCGCTAGCGCGCCAACTCTCGTTCGATCTCGGCCGTGAGGCGCGCCAGGTGCGTCGGGTCATAGGCGACCCCGGCGGCCTGCTCCACGAGCTGACGCGTTTGCTCCAGCCCGGCGCGGTGCTCAGCCGATCCAGGCTCCTCGCGCACGGCCACCTGCAGCGCGTCCCGCGCCTGGAGGTAGAGCTGACGCCCCTGCTCCTCCGGCGACTCTTCCTGGACGCCGACGCCGAGCAGCCGCTTGGTCAGCGTGACCGCGGAGGCCGCGTCCGGCGCGTAGCCGTCGGCATTGATCTCATCGGCATAGCGCTGCGTAACCGGTGCGCCGCCGATGATGCACTGCACCTGGTCGTCGAGACCCGCCGCCTCGACGGCTTCGATTGTGCTGCGCATGTTCGTCATCGTCGTGGTCAGCAGCGCGGACATGCCCACGATGTGTGCGCCCTGACTCAGCGCTTCCTGGACGTATTCGTCGGGATGCGTGTCGATCCCGGTGTCGGTGACGTCGAACCCGGCGCCCTCCAGCATCATCGCCACCAGGTTCTTGCCGATGTCGTGCAGGTCGCCCCGGACCGTTCCGATCACAACTCGGCCCAGCGGCTCGATGCCGGATTCGGTCAGCAGCGGGCGCAGAATGGCCATGCCGGTCTTCATTGCCCTGGCGGAGATCAGCACTTCCGGCACGTAGTACTGATTCGTGCGGAATAGCTCGCCCACGACGTCCATCCCCGGGATCATGCCGTCGTTGATGACCGCTCCGGGTGATACATCGGCCTCGAGACAGGCCTTGACGAGGCGATCCACGCCCGGAGCGTCGCCCTTGATGATGCAGTCGCTCAATTCCTGAAAGCTCGCGTCGATGTCGATATCCGCCATGGCACGTCCTGGGTCGTTGGGGGAGTTCTTGCCGGCCCTCCGCCGCGTCCTCTTCCACTTGGCGCGCACGGACCCGGTCCAGCCGCGAGCGTACCATCACCACGACCCGCGCGACCGCCAATCGAGTCGCCCACGCTCGCACGACGCCGTGCCACGATTGGCTGCCCGACATTCCTTGGCGAGAAGGTTCCGTGCGCTGGGCCCAAGCGTCCGCCGTCGTGCTCGCCAGCGGCAGTCCGCACAAGCTGGCGGAGTTTCGGCAGCTGTTTCTCGGCTCGCCGGTTCAGATCCTGCTCGCGACGGAGGTGGCTGCCCCACCGCAGGTGGCGGAGACTGGCGACGCCTTTCTGCAGAACGCGCGGCTCAAGGCCGCCGCGTATGCACGAGCCTGCCGCGCATGGAGCCTGGCCGATGACTCGGGATTGGTCGTTGACGCGCTGGGAGGCGCGCCGGGCGTGCGGTCGGCGCGCTACGCCGGACCCGATGCCAGCGATACAACGCGCAACGCCAAGCTGCTTTCGGCCCTGGCCGACGTACCCGATGCGCGGCGCAGCGCGCGATTTCGATGCGCGGTGGCGCTGGCGGCGCCGGAGGGATCGATCGTGTACACGGCCGTTCGCAGCTGCGAAGGCCGGATTGCGCAGGCGCCGCGAGGCGGCCAAGGGTTCGGCTACGACCCGCTCTTCATCGTTGGCACGGGGAATCGGACCATGGCGGAGCTGACACTCGACGAAAAAAACCGCGTCAGCCATCGCGGGCAGGCGGCCCGCGCGGCGCGACGCTTTTTGGCGGACCGCCTGGCGACGACGACTTCCAACTGACCGCCGCCGCTTCGGGGCCCAGCGCAACCCCTTTGCTACGCTCCGGCGCGGCAGCGATCCCCCACCGACACGTGCCACCCGACCCCTGCGCCGTCCTCGTCACCGCCGCCGGATCGCTCACCTCGCAAGCGATCGGGCGTCGCCTGGCGCGTGGGGGAGCGTGCGTGGCGTTTGCCGATGCCGACCGCCACGCCGCATGCGCGGCCGCTGAAGCCATCCGCTCCGACGATGGGGAAGCGGCGGGATTCGAAATGGATGCTCGGGATTGGACGTCGACCCAGCGCGCGGTCCAAGCGGTAAGAGATCGTTGGGCCCGGCTGGACTTGCTGGTGAACCTGGTCGACGACCCGCCGGCGGCGCCCTTCCTGGCGCTGTCCGAAGACGACCTCACCGAGTCTTTCGACGCCGCCCTGGCCGGTCTTTTGCACGGCGTGCGGGCAGCCGCGGAGCAGATGAGGAAGGCGGGCGCCGGGTGCATCGTGAACGTCTTCCCGATCAGCGGTGACGACAATGTGCTCGGTGGCGCGATGGCGGGCGCGGCGGAGATGATCACCCGCGCCGCGGGCGTTGAGCTCGCCCCGCTCGGGATTCGCGTCGCCGGGGTCGCCGCCGTTAGCGTTCGCGAGGATCCGGCGGCCATCGCCGACGCCGTGGCGTTCGTCACCTCGTCGGACGCCGGCTACGTCACCGGGTCAACCCTGGTGATCGCGGAAAGGCCCACCCGGCAGTGGATCGCCCGATAGCCATCGTCACCGGCGCCGCTCACGGCATCGGCCGCGCATGCGCCCTGCGCCTGGCCGACGACGGCTTCTACGTCGCGGCCACGGATATCGACGACGCGGTGCACGCGCACGCCGACGCAGGCCGGATCGAAACGCATGAGCTCGACGCCGCGGACATCGCCGCCGGCTGCTCGCTGGTCGAAGATGTCTCGCGACGCCTCGGAGGCGTCGACGCGCTGGTCAACAACGCGGGATACACGGAGCGCCGATCCATCGAAGAGCTGGAAACCGATGAGTGGAGCCGCATGCTCGACGTGCACGTGCGTGGGCCGATGTTTCTGATTCAGGCCGTCGCGCAGGATTTGATTCGGCGCGGCGCAGCCGGCGCCGTGGTGAACATCACCTCGATCCGCGCCATCGTGGCCGAGCCGGGCCAGTTGCACTATTGCGCGGCCAAGGGCGCCCTCCACGCGCTGGCGCAGGCCTTGGCCCCGGAGCTGGGGCGGCACAACGTGAGGATCAACAACGTCGCGCCGGGCCTGGTTGCCACGCGCATGACGGCCAACGTACGCGCCAACCCGGAGTCCCTGTCGCTGCGCCTGCCCCGGCTCCCGATGGCTCGCTACGCGGAAGCGGACGAAGTCGCGGCCTGCGTGGCGCATCTCCTCTCGCAAGAAGCCCGCGCCATCTCCGGACAAACGCTGGCGGCCGACGGCGGGTATCTAGCTGGCTAAGGCGAGTTCGGACTCGGCCGCGCCCATGCTCGATACTTGAGTATGCGTGTCTCCGATCGGCCAGCGTTTCGCCCCTCGCGTCGGCGCGGCCAAAACTTCCTGGTGGACCGCGGCATTCAGCGCCGTATCGCCGATGCGGCGCAGTTGCCGCCGGACGCGGTGGTGCTGGAGATCGGCGCGGGCACCGGGTTGCTGACCGAAGCGCTCCGCCCGCTCGCCTCTCGGGTGATCGCGGTCGAAGTCGAGCGTGAGCTGGCGGAGCAGTTGCGCGAGCGCTTCGCCGATGACGACTCGATCACCGTGGTCAATGCCGACGCGCTTGCGTTGGACATCGCCACCCTGGGCGTCTCCGACTATCACCTCGTCGCGAACCTGCCATTCAGCGTCGGCACGCGGCTGCTGGTGGATCTGCTGGAATCGCCGGCCCCACCGCTGAGCCTCACGGTCCTGCTACAACGCGACGTGATCGAGCGCGCCTGCGCGTCCCGAGGGCGCATGCGGCTGCTGAGCGTGATCGTGCAGTCGCTGGCGGAGCCGCGGCGGCTGTTCGACATTCCGCCCGGCGCGTTCCGGCCCCGACCCAAAGTCACGTCCACGCTGCTGCGCCTACAGCCAAGGCCGCTCGACGCTCAAGATCGCGCCCGCATCTCCCGGCGTATTGCCGCCGCCCGCCGGGCGTTCGGACAGTCGCGCAAGCAGCTGGCCAATGCCCTGGGGTCGCCGGCCGGAATCGCCGCGGCGCTGGAGGGGCAGGGCATCGATCCCAAGCGGCGGCCCGAGACGCTGTCGCTGGACGAGTGGGACACCGTGGCGGATGTGCTCGCGGACCTTCCGGCGGCCAACACGGCCGAGCCGATCGCCACGTGAGCTGGCTCCGGCGCTTTCGACGCGACGCCGCGAAGCTCGGTCCGGCGTACTTGATCGTTGGATTGGGCAACCCGGGACCCGAATACGCGCGCACGCGGCACAACGCGGGCTTCGACGTGTGCGATCGGCTTGCCGACCAGCGGCGAGATTGGCGTCGCACGCGCGACGCGCTCACCTGGCAGGGCGAGGTTGACGGCGTTTCCGTGACGCTGCTCAAGCCGAGGACCTACGTCAACGCCTCCGGACCGGCCGTGGGCCGGGCGCTCAACTCGGCCGGCCTTCCCGTCGACCGTCTTATCGTGGTGCAGGACGATCTCGATCTGGCGTTCGCGCGCGTGCGCCTGCGTCACGGCGGATCGTCGGGCGGACATCGGGGTATCGACTCGGTCCTGCGGGCCGTGGGCGGCGCCGACTTCCTGCGCGTGAAGATCGGAATCGGCCGCCCGCCGGCTGAAATGGACCCGGCCGCCTACGTCCTGCAACCATTTGCCGCGTCCGAGCGCGAGGCGATCGACGAGGCGTTCGATCGCGCGGCCGATGCGGTGCGGGCGCTCCTGACGCGGCCATTGGCCGACGTGATGCAAGAGGTGAACCAACAGCATGCGGCTGTCCGACCTCGCGGCTGAGCTCGCCGCCGAGCCGACGCTGGCCGCGGCGTTGGCGGCAGCGGGTCAGCGGGACGACGCGCTCACCGTCGAGCTGCGCGACGCCCTCAAGCCCCTGTACGCCGCGATGCTGGTCGACCGCCTCCGACGCCCGCTCATCATCGTGACCGCCGAGGAAGCGCGAGCGGCCGAGCTGGCGCACGACGTTGGCATGTGGGCCGGCGATGTTCCGGTGCTCCACTTCCCCGACGTGGATCAACCGGCATTCGCCATGCTGGCCATCAATCACGAACTGCTCGCGCGGCGGGTGGCGGTCATGGGCCGGCTGGCCCACGCGAATGAGGGCGACCCCATCGTTGTGGTCGCGTCGGCGCGGGCCCTGATGCGGCGTCTCATGCCGGTGGACGAGTTCAGGGGCAACTACCTCACGCTGGCGCCCGGCGCCGTCACCGACCTGGATGCGTTGACCCGGCGACTCGTCAGCTTAGGCTACGAGGCAACGCCGCTCGTCGAGCGGCCGGGTGAGTTTGCCCACCGCGGCGGCATCGTGGACATCTTTGCGCCCGGCGCCGCGCTGCCGGTTCGGGTCGACTTCTTCGGCGACGAGATTGAGTCCGTGCGCACCTTTGACCCCGACTCCCAGCGCTCCCTGAGACCGGCTCCCGAATTGATCATCACGCCCGCGACCGAGGTGCCGATTTGGCTTGGTGATCGCGTCGCCGGGCGTCTGCGCGAGCTGCCGCTTGCCGACCTTCGGCCCGAGGATCGCCAGACCTGGAGCAGCCACCTGGATCGACTCGAAGGCGGCGAGTATTTCGATGACGCCGCCTTCTACACCACCAGCCTGCTCCCGGATGCCGTGTCCCTGCTCGACTACGCGCCGCAGGGAGTGTGCGTCGTCGACGAGATTGAGCAGTTGCGGCTGGCATTGCGCGACACCGAGCGCACCGCGACGGAAAACCGCGAGCGTCTGTCGGCCAATGGCGAGCTGCCCGCGGACTTTGCCTCGCCGCTGTTCCCCGCGTCCGCCATGGTGGAGCGCGTCGAGGGCGCGCCGGTGCGATTGACCTACGTGCCGAGCCTGCCCGGCGCCGCGGAGGGCCGGCGCGCGGTCGTCGAGGCGTTCGGTCCCGTTCCGTCCTATACGGGCCGGCTGCGGCGCCTTTCCGACGATTTGGAGGCGCTGCGGCGCGATGGCCGGCGCGTCGTGATCGTGAGCTACCAGGGACGCCGCCTGCAGCGGCTGCTCCTCGATCAGCACCTGCCGACGACGTCGCTGGAAGACCTGGAGCGCTTGGACGCCTCGGGGTCGATCAGCGTGCTTGGCGGCACGCTCAGCGAGGGGCTGCGCCACGACGGCCTGCGCCTGACCGTGATCACCGACGCCGAGGTGTTTGGCCGCCGGCGCGTCCGGCGCGGACGCCGATCGCGCCGCGGCGCGGAGCGGACCTTCCTCGCCGACCTCCAACCCGGCGACTTCGTGGTGCACGTCGACCACGGCGTGGCGCGATTCAGCGGCATCGTGCAGCTGGAGGACACCGGCGGCGCGCGTGAGTACCTGCTGCTGCAATACACGGGGGACGACCGCCTCTACGTGCCGGTGGACCAGGTCGCCCGGGTGCAAAAGTTCGTCGGCATGAGCGAGGCCGAGCCCAAGCTCAGCCGGCTCAACACCGCCGATTGGCAACGGGCCAAACGGCGCGCGCGAAAGTCGGCCGAGTCGATCGCGGGGGAGTTGCTCGAAATCTACGCCGCGCGCGAGCTGGCCACCGGCATGGCCTTCGGCGCCGATTCCGCGGCGCAACGGGACTTCGAGGAGGCTTTCGCCTTCATCGAAACTCCAGACCAGCTCGAGGCCATTGCCGACACCAAGACCGATATGGAACGCGAGCGTCCCATGGATCGCCTGGTGGCCGGCGACGTCGGCTACGGCAAGACCGAGGT
>DAOUHO010000017.1:0-31583 GCA_034428595.1 Chloroflexota bacterium
TCCGATCTAACCCGCGCGCGTTCGGTGGCCCATGCTGCGTGCAGCGTGGGACGGACCGAGATTTGGCTTCCGGCCTGCGCACGGTCTGGGCCGCCGCGCAGGTGCATCAGGGACCGCCAGCGATCACGCACATCTGCACAGCGCGTCAAGCCGTTCACCCCTGCGAAAGCCACAGCCCGAGCATAGCCCCAGCCGCATTGGCTTCAGTGTGACCAATCTGGCGAAACAAGCCGCGCGTCAGCACCAAGCAACGTCGCAGGAGCCCCGCGTTCGCATGTCGGGTGACTGGGCGGTTCGCGAACCGCCCAGTCACGAGGCGGCGAGCGTCGAGCGGCAGGTCTGGAGCACGTATACTGAAGAAGAAATACGTATACGTATAGCTGGCGCACTCCAATGAAGCACCGGCTCACGCTCACGGTTGACGCCGAAATCATCCTCCAGGCCAAGCGCCATGCCCGCGCCCGCGGGGTGTCACTGTCGTCGCTGGTCGAGCAAGGCCTCCGCGACGTCGTGGACGAAGGCGCGCCGTCCTTCGCCGCGCGCTGGCGGGGCCGGCTGCGGCCGGCGGATGGCGTCGATCCACGCCATGAGGCGCTGGCCCGCAAGTACCTCTAATGCTGCTCGATACGGACGTGCTCCTGGACGTGGCGCTCGACCGGCAGCCGCACGCGGACGCGGCGTCGGAAGTCCTCGACCGCCTCGAACGGGGCCGGGAAAGGGCCTTCATCGCCTGGCATACGGTTTCGAACTTCTACTACCTCGTCGCGCCGTCGCACGGCGGCCTCGGCGCCCGCGACTTCATCCTCGATCTGATTCGGTTCGTGGCCGTGGCGGAGACCGATACGAGCGCCGTGCGGTATGCCGCCGAGTTGCCCATGCGGGACTTCGAGGACGCGCTGCAGGTCGCCGCCGCGCGGGCCTGCGGCGCCCGGCACATCGTCACCAGAAACGTCAGGGATTTCGATCGCTCGCCCATCCCCGCGCTCACTCCGACGGAGGCCCTCAGCGAGCTGCTCCGCGGCTAGGGCGCCAGACACGACCGTGAGGATCGCGCGCGAATTGCCCTAAGGCGTGAAGTCCATCTCCGGCGTCAGCCGTTGGGCGAATTCCGCCAGCAGGTCGGCGGCCTGGTTGGCCACGTCGAGCGAGATGATCTCCGACGGCGTGTGCATGTAGCGCAGCGGCACGCTCACCAGACCCGTCGCCACGCCGGCCCGTGAGAGCTGCATGGCGTTGGCGTCGGTGCCGGTGCCGCGGGGCTCGGCTTCTATCTGGACCTCCATCCCGAGCGCCTCGGCGCTTTCCATCAGCAGCCGCTCCACCACCGGGTTCACGTTGGCGCCGCGGGTGATGACGGGGCCGCCGTCCAGGCTCACGTCGCCGGCGGTGACCTTGTTGACGTTGGGATGATCGGTGGCGTGGGTCACGTCAACGGCCACGCCGACCAGCGGATCGACCCCAAACGTGCTCGTCGTGGCGCCGCGCAGGCCCAGCTCTTCTTGCACGGTTGCAACCGAAACCACCTCCGCGGAGCACTTGGCGGCGTCGATGCGCCGCAGCGCCTCGGCCACCACCCAGGCGCCGATCTTGTTGTCGAAAGCCCGGGCGACGCCGATACCGTTCCGCAACGGCTGCATGCCGAGTTCATAGGTCACCGCGTCGCCCACGCGCACCAACGACTCGGCCTCGGCCTTGTCGCTCACGCCGATGTCGATCCAGATGTCTTCGACCTTCTGCACCTTGCCGCGCTCGTCGCGAGGCGTCAGGTGCACGGCCCGTCGCCCGGTTACGCCGCGCACCGGGCCGTCCTGCGCGTGGACGATCACGCGCCGCCCCGAGATCAGGCTCGGGTCGTGACCGCCGATGGTGTTGAAGTACAGGAATCCCTGGTCCGAGATGTAGTTGACTTGCAGGCCAAGCTCGTCGCAGTGCCCGGCAAACATCAGGCGCGGGCTCCCGCCCGGATTGCGGCTGGCGATGACGTTGCCGTGCACGTCGCCGCGCACCTCGTCCGCGAATTCGGCGACCGCCTCATGCCAGACCCGGCGTACGGCCTGCTCGTAGCCGGACGGGCTTGGCGCGTCGATCAACCGCTGCAAGAACTCGCGGCCCGCGGCGTCCATGTGGCCTGCTATCCGTTCTCGGCGGCCGCGTCGGCGACGAGACGATCCTGCACGTGCGGCGGCACTTCCTGGTAGCGGACGAACGCGCTGGTGAACTGCCCGCGTCCCTGCGTGATCGAGCGCAGGTCGGTGGCGTAGCGCTGCACCTCCGCCTTGGGCACCTCGACCTCGACGATCGTGGCGCCGTCGTAGTCGGCGGGATTCATGCCCAGCACGTGCCCGCGCCGCGCGCTGATGTCGCCGATCACGTCACCCGTGTTTAGGTCCGGGATTTCGATGGCGAGCTTGACGATCGGCTCCAGGATCACGGGGCTGGCTTGCGGGTAGCCGTCCTCTACCGCCAGCCGGGCGGCGTTGCGGAAGGACTCGTCGGACGAGTCGACGTCGTGATACTGCCCGTCGAACGCCGCAGCCTTGATGTCCACCACGGGGAATCCCGCCAGCGCGCCCTTGGCAAAGCACTCGACGAGTCCCTTCTCGACGGCGGGCAGGTACTGCCTGGGAATCGCGCCGCCCCTGATGCGGTCCTCGAACTCGAAGCCCGCGCCCCGCTCCCGCGGGGAGAACTCGATGTGCACGTCCCCAAACTGCCCGCGGCCGCCGGATTGGCGCTTGTGCCGCCCGTGCGCGTTTACAGTCCTGCGGATTGTCTCGAGATAGGGCACCCGCGGTACGTTCGCCAGCAGGTTCACGCCGAACTTTCGCCGGATGCGCTCGAGGCTGATATGCACGTGCGATTCGCCCAGTCCGGCCAGGATGGTCTCGCCGGTCTGGTCGTCGCGGCCCACCTGCAGTGATGGGTCCTCCTCGGCGATCCGCGCCAGCACCTGGCCCATCTTGTCCAGGTCGGCCTGGGTCGCCGGGGTGATGGCGGCCTCGAACAGCGGCGTGGGCATCTCCAGCGCGCCCATCCTGTGCGCTGAGCCGTCCGACACCAGCGTGTCGCCGGTGGCGACGTTCTCCAGCTTGGTGACAAACGCGATGTCGCCGGCCACCACGACTCGCGCTTGCTCACCGCCCTTGCCCACCGGGTATTGGAAGCCCGAGAGACGCTCGTTTCGGCCGCTGGTCTGGTTGCGCAACTCGACGTCCCCCGATATCGTCCCGGTGTAGAGGCGCAGGAGCGACACCTTGCCCACGAACGGGTCGGCCAGGGTCTTGAACACCTGCGCCACGATCGGCCCTTCGCTGGCGAAGTCAATGGTCGCGCCGTTTGCGACGGGCGCGACGGGCACGTCGGACGGCGCCGGCAACACGGCGGTTATGGCGTCGAGCAGCTCGCGCACGCCGTGGGTCGCCGTGGCGGCAGTGAACACGACGGGGTAGACCTCACCGGCGCGCACGCCTTCCCGCAGCGCCCGCTCGAGATCGCTGCGCTCGAGCTCTTCGCCCTCCAGGTATTTCTCAAGCAGCTCGTCGTCCGTGGCGGCCACGGCGTCGGTGAGTTGCTCGCGCGCGATCTCGACCGTCTCGGTCAAGTCGTCGGGCACCGGGATCGGCTCGCTGCCGCCGTCGGTGAATGCGCGCGCCGTGCCGTCCAGCAGATCGACCACGCCGTCGAACGCGGGCGCGTCGCCCAGCGGGATCTGGATGGGGGCGATGGCCGCGCCAAACCTGTCGCGCAGCTCCTGGACGACGTTTTCCCAGCTCACGTTCTCGCGGTCCATGCGATTCACAACCACGAGTCGCGGGCGGTCCCGCCGATCGACGAGCCGCCATACGATTTCGGTGCCGACCTGGATGCCGGCGGTGGCGTCGATCACCACGATCGCCGCATCCGCTGCCCGCAGACCCGAGACCACGTCGCCGATGAAGTCTGGATATCCCGGCGTGTCGATGACGTTGACGGTGGCGCCGCGCCAGGGGCACGGCACGACCGAGAGGTTGATCGACATGCTCCGTTCCACCTCGTCCGGGTCGAAGTCGGAGATGGTGTTGCCGTCTTCCACCCGACCGAGACGCGAGGTTTGCCCGGTCACATAGGCCATGGCCTCGGTGAGTGAGGTCTTGCCGGCGCCGCTGTGCGCCACGAACACCACGTTCCGGATCGTGTCGCTGTTGTCCCGATCCATGGCCGTGAGTTCCTTCAGGCTGGGCACGCCACAAGGCGCGCGGCGCGGGGGAGCGCCATTATATCGGCGAGTCCCTACAATCACGCACCCGAGCGGCACGGCGGATCTGGAGCCCCGGAAACCATGTCTGGTCGAAAGCGCATCGTCGTCAAGTGCGGCACGCAGCTGCTCACGACGCCCGCCGGCCTCAACGAGGCCTACATCGATCAGATCGCGGCCCAGATCGCGTCACTCATGCAGGACGGCGCGGAGGTGGTGCTCGTATCCTCCGGCGCTGTGGCGTCCGGGCGCGCCAAGCTGCACCTGCAGGGCAATCAGCTCGTCATCCGCCAGGTCTTGGCCGCCGTGGGGCAGGCGCCGCTCATCGCCCGTTACGGCACGGTGTTCGCCGGGCACGGCATCACGGTGGCTCAGACGCTGATGTCCCGCGCCGACCTGACCACGCGCGACGGGTTTCTCAACGCGCGCAATGCCCTCACCGGCTTGCTGGATCAGGGCGTGCTGCCGATCGCGAATGAGAATGACGTGGTCGCGACCGAGGAGCTCCGGTTTGGCGACAACGACCCGCTGTCGGCCCTCATCGCGCAGCTGGTCGACGCCGACCTGCTGATCCTGCTCACGGCAACCGACGGTCTCTATACCGGCGACCCGCGTCACTGCCCCGACGCCGAGTTGATTCGCGACGGGCACTTGATGACGGATGAGGTGTTGGCCAGCGCGGCGGGAGCGACCGGCGCCGGTGGATCCGGCGGCGTCCGGTCAAAGGTCGAGGCGGCCCGCGGCGCCAGCTTTGACGGCATCGAGGTCGTGGTCGCCGGCGGCAACGAGCCCAACGTCCTTCCGCGCATTGCCGCCGGTGAGCGCATCGGCACGCGATTCGCGCCGAGAGAAGTGACCCGCACCAGCCGAGCCCGCTGGCTCAGCTCCGCGGCCACCGAGCGCGGCACCCTGCGCGTCGACGGAGGCGCCAAGCAAGCGCTCACCGATTCCGGGCGGAGTCTGCTTCCCGCCGGCATTTGCGCCGTGGATGGCGATTTCATCCGGGGGGACGTCGTGGCGGTGGCCGGCCCCGATGAACGAGTCTTCGCCCGCGGACTCGTAAACTATGCCTCGCACGACTTGGTGCGGATCCTGGGTCAGCCGTCACACTTGATCGCGTCGATCCTCGACTACGACCATGGGGCGGAAGCCGTGCATCGCAACAATCTGGTATTGCTCGACAGTGCCCAGGCCTGACCGAGGAGGTCGTCATCAACGCCGCAATTGACGCGCCGACCGCCGTTCGGCCGAGCGTTCCCGATCTGGTCGAGGCAGCGCGCCGCGCCGCGCGGGAGATCGCCAAGCTGGACGCCGACGCCAAGAATCAGGCGCTGAAGGCGATGGCGGCCGCGCTCCGAGCCGAGCAGACCGATGTGCTGGCGGCGAACGCCCGGGACGTCGCGCAGGCGCGCGCCGCCGGTCGCGACGACGCCTTCATCGACCGCCTCACGCTCACTCCGGCGCGGATCGACGGAATTGCCGACGCGCTGGGAACCGTCATCGGCCTCCCCGACCCAGTTGGCGAGTCGGTTGACGCGCGCCGCCTGCCGAATGGCCTGGAGGTGGCCCGACGCCGCGTGCCCCTGGGTGTGATCGGCGCAGTCTTCGAGTCGCGTCCGAACGTTGCCATCGATATCTCGGCCTTGGGCCTCAAGGCCGGCAACGCGGTGATTCTGCGCGGCGGCCGCGAGTCTCAGCACAGCACCGGCGCGCTGGTCCGCTTGGCGCGCGAGGCGCTGCGTGCGGGGGGCGTGCCGGCGGATGCGATCCAGGCCATCACCAACCCCGACCGGGATCTGGTGCGCCAGCTGTTGCAGGCGCGCCGCGGCGTGGACGTGGTGGTGCCTCGGGGCGGCCAAGGGCTGATCGACTTCGTGACCGAGACGGCCTCGGTCCCGGTGATCGAAACCGGCTGGGGCGTGTGCCACACCTTTGTCGACGCGGGCGCCGATCTGGCGGCGGCTGAGCGCATCGTGGTCAACGCCAAGACCCGGCGGCCATCGATTTGCAACGCGCTGGACACCCTGCTGGTCGATAGGTCGGTGGCGTCCGAGTTCGTGCCGACCGTGGGTCAGGCCCTGGCGGACAAAAACGTGGAAATGCACGCCGACGCCGAGGCGCTGCCGCTGCTAGACGGGCTGGCGCGGGTCGTGAACCTGGCGGCCGACGACCTTGATATGGAATGGCTCGACCTGCGCATGTCGGTGGTCGTCGTGGACGGCATTGACGAGGCGCTGAGCCACATTCAGACGCATGGGTCAGGCCATTCCGAGGCCATCGTGACCCGCTCGCTCACCCATGCCGAGCGCTTCCTCGACGAGGTCGACGCGGCCGCCGTGTACGTGAATGCCTCCACCCAGTTCACGGACGGCGGCGAGTTTGGACTCGGCGCCGAGGTGGGCATCAGCACCCAAAAGCTGCACGCTCGTGGACCGATGGGCTTGCGCGAGCTGACCACGTACAAATGGGTCGTGCGCGGCGATGGGCACGTGCGTCCGCTCTGACAATCCGCGGTCGGCGTGTGGGGCGGTTGGTACGTCGTGGTCGTTCGCGTCGCAGCACGGCTCCCGGCGAATCGGGCATTGACCCAATAGCCGACGAATCGGCCCGGAGGGTCTCAGCGTCGTGCCGCTGATCGCGCGAAGCGCCGCGCTCATTCAATCGGTCAGGCGAAGGCTCGGATCGATCGGCCGGCGCTTGCGCCAGGCTGGGCTGCCGCCGTTTGGTCCCGCCGTCCGACCTCGACTGGCGGCGCTGCTGCTGTTGGTGGCGCTGCTGATCGTGGTTGCCAGCGTGATCCGGGCGCAACCGGACTCCGCCACGCTGCCGCCGCTCGCGGCCGGCGAGTTGGAGCTGCGCGCGCTGGACGTCGGCCAGGGCGACGCCCTGCTGACGCGGCTGGACGGCGCGACCATGCTGGTGGACGCGGGCCCAGACGCGCAGACCGCCGGCGCGGCGCTCGTGCCGCAGCTACGCCGGTTGGGCATTGACCGCCTCGACTACCTGGTGCTGACGCACGCCGACGGAGACCACATTGGCGGCGCGCCGACCGTTATGCGCGAGTTTGCCGTCACGACGATCGTGCATGCCGACCACGACCTCAGCCATCCCGTGATGCGGGAGGTGCTGGATCTGGCCCGCGACGCCGGTGTGGCCGTACGGCGAGTCAAGCGCGGCGAGGCGTTGTCATGGCACCCGCTAGTGGATCTCGCGGTGCTCAACCCACCTGAGCCGGGACCCGATGACGACAACGATCGGTCGGTCGTGTTGCATCTGGCCTATCGGGCATCCGCGATGCTGTTGACGGGCGACATCGAGGCGTCCGCCGAACGGGAACTGCTGGAGTCCGGCGTCCTGCGGCCCGCGGACGTGCTCAAGGTCCCGCACCACGGCTCCAACAGCTCGTCGACTGCCGAGTTCCTGGACGCCGTCGACCCTCAGGTGGCGGTCGTATCAGCCGGTCGCCACAACGCCTTCGATCACCCGCGGGATGGCGCCCTGCGCCGTCTTCGTGCGCATGGCGCGGAGGTCTTTCGCACCGACCTTGCCGGCAGCGTCATGATTCGCACCGATGGACGGGTGATTCAGGTGTTTCTTGAACGGGCGTAGGCGACCCGCCATTCAGCCGGACCGTTCATGCCTGCTGTTCGAATCGGCGGCTAGTGGGCCGTCCAGCCGCCGTCGACGGTGAGCACGGTGCCGGTGACGAAGGCCGCCTCGTCGCTGACGAGGTATGCGGCGGCCGCGGCGATGTCCTCCGGCTCGGCCCAGAGGCGCTCGAGCAAGCTCATGTCGTGCAGAACCTGGTCCCAGCCGTCGGGATTGCGGCGCTTCACGTCGTCCATCACCGGCGTGTACACCGCGCCGGGCGCGAGAGCGTTGGCGCGGATGCCGGCGCGGCCGTAGTCGCGTGCGATGGTCTTCATGAGCATCTCCACGCCTGCCTTGGCCGTGCAGTAGGCGGCCTGTCGGTCGAAAGCGACCGAGCCGCCAACCGATGAGGTCGCGAGGATTGATCCGCCGCCGGCCTCAATCATGTGCGGAATGACGTACTTGCAGCACAGGTAGACGCCGGTGAGGGTGACGCCGATGTGCCGGTCCCAGACCTCCTCGGACGTCTCGGCGGCGCCGAACAGCTCGTCCAGGTAGGCGGCGTTGGCGAACAGGATGTCGATGCCACCGTGGGTTTCCAGGGTTTCCTCGACGAGTGCCTGCACGTTCGCCGTCTTCGACACGTCGCAAAATGTGAACGATGCCTGGCCACCGTCTTGATTGATCAAATCGGCGGTTTCTTCACCGCCCGCCGAATTGATATCCGCGATCACCACCGTGGCCTGCTCACGGGCAAAGCGAATGGCGCTGGCGCGTCCGATGCCCGATGCCGCGCCAGTGACGATGGCTACCTTGCCTGCAAGACGTGGGGTGACCATTGTTTGATCCGATACCCGTCGATGGAACGGTGTTGCAAATGATAGCATGTGGCCAGATTCGCATTGAATATCGCGAAAACTATTGATATAGCTATACTGCTAAATATTGGTTCGGCTTCGCATGAAGTGCCGAGTAAAGCACGGAGATTGTTTGGCCATTCAAACAGTCTCCGGTCCGCAGATCAGAATCTTTCATATCTCCAGAGTGCTAAACTTCGGCGCCGCAATCCTGGTGGATCGCCATGCTCCGGCATCGCCGACAGGCGTCGAGTGAGATTCGTGTCGCTCAAGCTCGTCCGGTCTCATACATCAGCGCCAAAGGGCTGACGTATGACCGCTGAGCGAGAGGTTCGGGCGATTGCGGTGCCCGAGCATCCGTCGGCAGAAATCCCGCTTATCGAAATCTCGGCTGCGACGCCCGGACCGGTAGTCAACGTCGTGGGCGGCCTGGCGGGCACGGCGTATCCGGGAATCGCGGCGTGCCGCATGTTGGCCAAGCGATTGCCTGGGCTCCTGACCAGGGGGCGCGTGCGCATCGTGCCCGTGGTGGACGTGGCGGGGTTCTATGCGCGGGCCGCCCGCTTCTGCCCGCTGGACGGGCACGCGGTGGCCGCGGCATTTGCGGCCCCGGGGAGCGCTGGCGAGCCGTCGGCGAGCGACCGCATCGCCCAGGCCGTGACCGAAGCCCTGTTCGACGCCGACGTTCACATCGATGTCCGCGGCGGCGAGCTGACCGAGTTGCACGCGCATTGGGCAGCCGTTCCTCCAGCGGCTTCGCAGTTTGAATCCCTAGCCATGGCTGTGGCTTCCGGAGCCGACATGCGCGTTGCCCTAGACCAGGACGACCCGGCGGGACTCGAGCTGGGTGCGGCCGGTCGTGTGGCGGCTCGAGGCCGGGCGGCGCTCATCGTTTCGGGCGGCGGCGGCGTAAACGACGTCGTCGGGGACGCCGAGACCCTTCTGGATGACCTGTTGCGTGTGCTGGACGCCCTGGATGTGATCGACGGAATCGAGACGGAACGCGCCGTGCCGCTGCGAGTCGTCGGACCGAGCATATGGAGCCACGTCGCCGACTCGGCGGGACTGTGGGTGCCGGCGACCACGCCGGGTGCGAGCGTGGCCGCCGGTGAGGTCTTGGGCCAGATTTGGGACTACTTTGGCGAGCCGTTGGAGGCGGTGACCGCACCGTTCGACGGCGTGGTCCTGGCGGTGACGACCAGCATGGCTGTCAATACCGATCCTCGCCCTGACGGCGACCCGTGGTTTGTACGCACGGTCACGGTGGCGGAGGCAGGCAAGGATGACCGCGATGCGTGACCTCCGCGCCGCGCGGACGGCGGCCTGGGAGGCCTTCGACCGGCGTCATGACGAGCACGTCGCCAGCCTGCAGGAGTTCGTCCGCATCCCGAGCGCGCGCGGCGAGGAGCTGGCGGCGCAACAGTGGATGGCGCGTCGCATGCGAGACCTCGGGCTATCCGTGGAGATGATCGAATGCGACCCCGAGGCGCTGGCCCGCTATCCAACCTGGAGCCAAACCGATTGGTCCTATGAGAACAGGCCAAATGTGGCGGGCCGCTGGCAAGGAACCGGCGGCGGGCGGTCGTTGATCCTCAACGCGCACGCGGACACCACCTCGCCGGAGCCGGTGGAGCTGTGGAGTCGCGACCCCTGGGGCGGCGAGATCGACGGCAATCGCCTCTATGCCCGCGGCGCCCAGGACGACAAGGCCGGCTGCTGCGAGATGCTCTTCGTGGTGCAAGCGCTGCAAGACGCGGGGCTGCGCCTCAAGGGCGACCTGATCCTCGAGACCACGATCGACGAGGAGTGCTCCGGCAACGGCTCGCTGGCGCTGGTCGCGGCGGGCTACGAGGCCGACGGCGTGCTGATGCTGGACGGTACCGGCCTGGGTCGAGCAATCGTGGCTCACCCCGGTCACGTGGCTTTCCGCGTCACCATCCACGGCAAGCCCGTGCCTTACATCTCGGCCACCCACGGCGTGAACGCCATCGAGAAGGCGTCGGTCGTGATCGGGGCGCTGCGTGAGCTCGAGGCTAAGAAGAACGAGAGCGTGCCGCCACGCTGGGCCGGTACCGAGCATCCGATTCACTTCAACGTCTACGGCATCACCGGCGGCGAGTGGGTCGGCACGGTCGCCGCCCGCTGCGTGCTCAACGGGACGATTGGATTCATGCCGCCGGAGAGCGTGGCCGACGCGCGGGCGGAGATCGAGGCGACGGTGGCCGCGGCGGCCGCGCAAGACGATTGGCTGCGGGACCATCCGCCGCAGGTCACCTTTCAGGGGCTGGCCTTGGAACCGCTGGACATGGGCGACGACAACGCCGTTGTGACCCATCTGGCCGAGGCGCACCAGGCCGCCACGGGCCTGCCGCTCGGGCCGGTGGCGATCACTGGCTTCTGCGACCTGCACCAGCACAGCCTGCGACGCACAACGCCGGGCTGCCTCTTCGGTCCCGGCGGCGGCGGCGGGGCGCACTCGGTGGATGAATTTTTCGACTTGAACGACCTGGCCCCGGTGACGAAGACGGCCATTGCCTTCGTCCTCGACTGGTGCGGATGGGAGGCGGCATGAGCACGCGCGGCGGGTCCAAGACTGCGCGGGTCGAGCGCTACGTCCACCATTCAGGTGAGGAGTTGGAGATTCCCGTCGGCACGGTCGTCGGCGCGCGGTCGGGTCCGAAGTTCGGCGTCTCCTCGGGCATGCATGCGGGCGAGTTCGCGGGTATTCGTGGGGCCATTCGCCTCTGGCGGGAGCTCGATCCGGCGACGCTGCGCGGCGAGGTCCGCATCATCCCCATCATGAGCACGCGGGCGTTCTTTGCCCGGTCGACGCAGCTATCCCCAGTCGACGAGCGCGAGCTGCACTTCCAGCCGGCGGGTCGGCCCGAGGGGACCTACTCCGAATTCCAAATCGACTGCATCTTCAATCTGCTGCGCGACCTCGACTTCCACGTCGACATGCACGCCGGCGAGTACGTGCAGGCGCTCGACCCGTGGGTGGCCTTCGCCGACCCGATGACAAACGAGCGTCTGCGGCGGGACACCTGGCGGCTGGCCGGTTCGATGCCGGTGCCCTATCTGGACCCGCGCCAAGCCGACATCCAAGACAAATTCTCAGAGTTAGCCCGGGGACTGCCGTTCGCTCTGCTGCATGAGGGCGTCGCGAACGTTTGGACGGAAATCGGCCAGAACGGCGTCCAGAATCCGGCGGAGATCGAGCTTCAGTACCAGTCGCTGGCGAACGCCCTGAAGCGCTTCGACATGATCGACGGCGAGCCGGCGCCGGTACCGCCGCAGGCGATCCTCGGTCCGCAGCGCTGGAGCATGGAGTCGCTGCAGAGTGGGTATTGGCAGTCGGAGGTGCGCGTCGGTCAGAAGGTGCGCAAGGGCCAGCGGCTGGGCGTGCTCGAGGACCTGGACGGCAACCACATCAAGACCTATACGGCGCCGGAAGACGCGGTGGTCCAGTATTTCTGGACGAGTCCGGCGATCAACGCCGAACGCGTGCCCCATGGCTACCCCTGGCACCGCGGGCTCATTCGCCTCTCCGAGCTGCGCCCCGACGCCCACCGCGACCCGCGGCTCGAGCTCGCCCGCTGAGGCCGAGCGTCTAGCTTCCGGCGGCTGCGTTCTCTAGGCCGGGACCTCGTCGTCGGGGAGGTTGGGCGCGAGGAAGCACATCATCAGCAGCGGATCGTCGCCGACTACGCGTAACGAATGTCGCGAGCCGCGGGGCGCGTAAAGGACCGCTCCCGGATCGGCCTGGATCGGTTCGTCGTCGTCGAAGGTGAACTCGACGCAGCCTTCGTGCACGACGAATACCTCCTCGCAGTCGGGGTGGTAGTGCGCGGCCTGGGCGGTTCCGGGTGGCCAATGCAGCAGCACGCTGCGGTGCTCGTTGGTGGCGCTGATGCGTTCGCGCCAGGTTCCCGAGCCGTTGCGCTGTTTGATGGCCGCAATGGCGTCGTGCGTCAGGTTGTTGGCGGTTGCCGGTTCGACGAATGGCATCGCGCGTCCTCCTTTTCCTGGAAGCCTAGCGATACTCGCGAAGGTACGCGGCGTGCGCGTCCAGCAGCTCGCGGCCCATGGCGAGGCCGGTGTCAACGTCCACGACGGTGCGGTCGGCGAGCAGCGCCAGCAGGGCAAGCTCGCGGTCGCGTTGGATGATGGCGTCCGTGAGCAGCTCCAGCTGGTCGATCCAGGGACGCAGCGTCCCGGCCACGGCTTCGGGGAGCGCGCCCACCGGCTCGCGGGTCATGCCGCCGGCGTCGAACCACGCCGGAACCTCCACGTTGGCCCAGGGCGCGAGATTGCTGACCGAGCCCTCGTTGGGGATGTTGACGTGATAGCTGCCGTCGCGGCCGGCCGCCAGCGCCGCGATCAGCTTCACGGCCTTCTCGCTCGTCGGCTTGAACAGCGAGTCGGGCAGCGGGTCCGATCCACTGGCAATCTCGGTGAACCGCCGCTGAACCTCGGCCCCGCGGTCGAAGTACTCGTCCATGTCGAAGCGGAACAGCCCGCGCGGCAGCTTGCCGTCGTCGCCCGGGTGGCAATACCAGGGGAAGAACTCGCTGACGTGGCGATCGCCGGGTGACGGAAAGTATCCATAGAGCTCCATCAGGTCCCAGCTCACGTCCAGGCGCTCGCTCGCCGGCGGGCGATCGGCGGCCTTGAGCGCCGGATAAAGGTCCGTGCCGTTGCGGCGCAGATCGAGAATCCACTGCAGGTGGTTGATACCGGCGGCGCGCGCCGAGACGTCCTGCTCTGGAATGTCTAGGAACTGCGCCAGGCGCCTCGTGGTGCCCTCGATGCCGTGGCACAACCCGACGACCTTCAGATCGGTGGTCTTGGACAGCGTGCGGCAAATGGCACACATGGGATTGGTGTAGTTGAAGAGCCAGGCGTCGGGGCACAGGTCTTCCATGTCCTCGGCGATGGCCTGGAACACCGGAACCGTGCGCAGGGCCCGCGACCACCCGCCCGGGCCGACCGAGTCGCCCGTGGTGAGGACCATGCCGTGCCTCTCGGCGATATCGAGATCGATGGTCCACAGGCGCCGGTGATCCAGCGCGATGGCGATGATCACGTAGTCCGCGCCGTCCAGCAGATCGCGGCGATCGGTCGACGATTCGATCCGGTAGGGCATGTCCCGCTCGGTGACCATGCGCTCGATGACCCGAGTGGTGACGCCAAGCGTGTCCGCGTCGACGTCGCAGAGGGCGATGGTGCTGCCGGCCAGGTCGTCGCGGGCGTGCCAAAGGTCGGCCACGATGGTGGGGGCGAAGACGCGGCTGGCCCCGATGACGACGATCTTGACGGCTGCCATGGGGACTCCCTGTTTCCTAGCGGGCGGTCGCCCTCGACGAGACGGCCGGTGTCACTGCACCAGCCGTCCGCCGTCGACCACCAGCGTGGCGGCGGTGATCCAGCTGGCGAGGTCGCTGGCCAGGAACACCGCCGCGCCGGCCACGTCGGGCGGCAGCCCGAAGTCGGGTATCGGCGCGCCATTCCAACGCACGGCTGTTTGGCCCGCTGGGGCGTCCTTGCCCGTCATGTTGGTGTAGACCGGGCCGGGGGCAATGCAGTTAGCGGTGATGCCGTGCGCTCCAAGGTCCTCGGCAATCGACTTGGTGAAGCCTTCGACCCCCGCTTTGGACGCCGCGTAGCTCAATTGCCGGGGGCACCCCTGGTGACCGCACAGCGAGGAGATGTTGACGATGCGGCCGCCGGCGCCGCGGGCAGTCATGCGCGCGGCCACGGCTTGGGTGCAGAGAAACAGCCCCGTGAGGTTGACCGCGAGCGTGCGGTTCCAGTCCTCCAGCGTGACTTCGTGGAGCCTTCCCAAGCGGAGGATGCCGGCGTTGTTGCACAGGATGTCGATGGGTCCGAGGTCGGATTCCGTGCGCTGCACCATGCGCTCGACATCGCTGGGCACGGACACGTCGCAGGGGATCGCGACAGCTTGTCCACCGTCCGCTCGGATTTCGTCCGCGACCGTCTCGACGGCGCTGCCGCCGGCGACGGCCACGCGGCAACCGTGCTCGGCATACGCGAGCGCAATGGCGCGCCCGATGCCGTGCAGCCCGCCGGCGCCGGTGACGATGGCGACTCGGTCTTGCAGCAGGCCCATCTGCACTACTCCGGAAAGTGACAGGCGACCTGGGCGCCGTCCAGGGATTCCAGCTTGGGGACGACGCTGCGGCACTTGTCTTCGGCCTTCCAGCAGCGCGTGTGGAAGGGACATCCAGGCGGAATGTTGGCGGCGCTGGCCGGTTCACCGGACAGGCGGATGCGTTGGCCGGCGGCCGCCTTGACGCGGGGCACGGCCGAGAGCAGGGCGGTGGTGTAGGGATGACGCGGGCGCCGAAACAGCGTGTGGGTCTCGCCCTGCTCCACGATCTTGCCGAGATACATGACCGCCACCCGGTTGCACAGCTGTTGCACGACGGCCAGGTCGTGGGAGATGAAGATCACGCTGAGGCGGCGCCGGTCGCGGATGTGCCGCAGCAGGTCAAGGATCTGCGCCTGCACCGATACGTCCAGGGACGACAACGGCTCGTCCGCAACGAGCAACTCGCTCTCCACCGAGAGGGCGCGCGCGATGGCCACGCGTTGCTGCTGTCCGCCGCTCACCTGCATCGGGAAGCGCGCGCCGAATTCGATCGGCAGCCCGACTTCCTGGAGCAGATCGTTGACACGTTGGTTGACCTGTTCCTCGGGAACGATGGCGTGAATTCGCAGCGGCTCGGCGATGGCGTCCCGGATGCGCTTGCGCGGATTGAGCGATCCCAACGGGTCCTGAAAGACCATCTGCGCATTCCGCGCCAGCTCGAGGCGTTCGTCGCCGTTGGACGACGGCGCCTTGCGCGTGCTGAAGGTGACGCTGCCGCTGGTGGGTTCCTCGAGGCCGACGATGAGTCGCCCCAGCGTGGTCTTGCCGCAGCCCGATTCGCCGACCAGGCCCAGCGTTTCCTCGGCATCGAGGGTGAGATCGACTCCGCCAACCGCCAGCAGCCACCGGCGCTGTTCCATGATCTTGGTGCGGGGCAGGCTGAACGCCTTGACCAGATCCTCACATTGCAGCAGGGGAGTGGCGTTCTCGTTCATGACGCTGCCGGATACAGATGGCAACGGACGGCGTGTCCGGCTGACACCTCGCGCAGCAGGGGATTCTCGACCGGGCAGCGCTCGAAGCGCTGGCTGCAACGTGGCTCGAACTCGCAGCCCGGCCACTCGCGGGTGATGTCGGGCGGGAAACCTTCGAGCGGATCGATGTTCTGCTCGGGTTGATCGAGGTCCGGAACCGAGCGGAGCAGCGCCTGCGTGTAGGGATGCTTCGGATCATCGAAGACGATCTGCGTTTCGCCACTCTCGGCGATCTTTCCGCCATACATCACGATAGTCCGCGCGCAGCTTTCGGCCACCAGCGCCATGTTGTGCGTGATGTGCAAGACGGCCATGCCGAACTCTTGATTCAGCTCGGCCAGCAGATCGATGATCTGCGCCTGGATGGTGACGTCCAACGCCGTGGTCGGCTCGTCGGCGATGAGCAGTTTGGGCCGGTTGGCCAGCGCCATGGCGATCACCACCCGCTGCGCCATGCCGCCGCTGAACTGGTGCGGGTATTGTGGCAGCCGCTGCTCCGGATCGGGAATGCCCACGCGCTCGAGCAGTCCGATGGCTTGGCCATATGCCTCTCGGCGGCTCACCCGTTGGTGGGTGCGGATTGCCTCGACGAGCTGACGGCCGACGGTGAACACCGGATTCAAGGCCCCGATGGGGTTTTGGAAGATCATGGCGATCTCGTGACCGCGGATTCGGCGAAGCTGGCCGCCGGACATCGTCCGCATGTCGCGACCATCGAAGGTGATGGTGCCGTTGACCACCCGTCCCGGGGTGTCAACCAGCCCCAGAATGGACATCGCAGTTACCGACTTGCCGCAGCCGGATTCTCCGACGAGCCCGACGATTTCGCCGGGATAGATGCCGAAGCTCACGCCGTTGACGGCGCGCACCGTGCCGGTCTTGGTGAAGAAGTGCGTGTGCAGGTCTTTGACGGCGAGCACCGGTTCCGCCGCGGTAGCCACGCTCATCTCAAAGCTGGCTCTCGCGCGGGCTCAGGATCTTCTGCACCTCATCGCCGAAAATGTTGAAGCAGATCGCGAGAATGGAGATCAGGATCGTTGGGCCCAGGATTACCGCGGGCTGCTCATAGAGCGCGCGCAAGCCGTCCGACATGATGGTTCCCCAGTCAGGGTCGGGCGGCTTGAGACCCATGCCGATCAGGCTGAATCCGGCGGTGAATATGAAGAAGCTCGTGGCATTCAGGGCCGTCACCGTGATGATCAGCGGCATCACATTCGGCAGCACTTCTCGAAACATGATCCGCAGGTTGTTGTAGCCAAGCAGGCGCGCAGCCTCAACGTATTTGGCATTCCTCACGGTTAGCACCTGACCGCGGAAGAAGCGAATGTTGAGCGGGACGGACGACAGAATGACAGCAACCGCCATGTTGATCACCGATGGCCCGAGCACGGTAAGGATGAGAAGCGCCAGCAGCAGGCCCGGAAACGCAAGCCCGATGTCGACCAGGCGCATGATGACGCCGTCCACACGGCCGCCGAGATAGCCGGCTAGCAGGCCGAAGAACACCGAAATCAGCACGACCGCCACATTGGCGAAAATGCCAATCAGCAGCGAGATGCGGCTGCCCCATATGAGCCGCGAAACGATGTCGCGGCCGAGGCTATCGGCTCCGAGAACGTAATGTTTGCGTACTGGAGGCTCATAGCGCTCGACGACACTTGAGGGGAAGAATTCTGGGCTTCGTTCCGGATGAACGACGTCATTGCCATGGCGATCCGTTCCCAAGATATAGGCTTCGGATAGCGGTGGGAGATACCGTACGGATAGATTGGCTCGATTCGGATCGGTGATGGGCAGCAACGGGGCGATGAGGGCGATGACGATGATGATGAGAATGGGCACGAGCGATGCGGTCAAGACCGGATGATCACGCAGAAATATGGCCGTCCGCCTGACGCGTTGTCCGGCGGGGTTATTGAGTGAGAGCGCGCTATGCATAGCGTACACGCGGGTCGACCATGGCATAGAGGATGTCGACGGCCAGGTTTAGGAAGATGTACATCGAAGCGATCAAGATTGTTGCGCCCATGACGACTGGAACATCACGATTTACCGTAGATTCGACGAGAAGTAAGCCGATGCCGGGCCAGGCGAAGATGTATTCCAGGATGAAGGATCCCGTCAGCAGCGATCCGAACAGGAGTCCGGCGCTTGTCAGGAGCGGGACAAGGGTTGTGCGAAGGCCATGTACAAAGTAGACGCGCCAGAGTGGCAGGCCCTTGGCGTGGGCCATTCGAATATAGTCTTCACGCAATACCTCGATCATGGTGTTTCGCGCCAGCCGCCAATTCCCGCCGACGGAGGCAAGCGCCAGGCCGATGGTTGGCAGGATGAGGTGCTTGGCGAGATCGATGACGTCGTCTCCCCCTGCCCGGGGATTGGAGACGCCGCTCGTGGGGAGCCAACCAAGCGAGACACCGAAGATGAGCACCATGAACACCGCGATGCCGAATCCGGGGATGCTGATCATCAAGACGGGAGCTTGAGCCAGGAAGCGCGTGATGGCCTGAGGCCAGGCGCGGTTGTGGACTATGGCGGCCAGGACGCCCATGGTCCAACCGACCACCACCACGAGAATGACCGAGGCGGTGGCGACGCTGAACGTGTTTCGCATCCCCCGGAAGAGCAAGTCGGAAACGGCTTCACCCCGACGAATCGACTCCCCCATGTCACCTTGAAACATCAGGCTTATCCAAGTCCAATATTGCACTGGCAATGGGTCATTGAGGCCATACTTGTCCTTCATGGCATTCACTAATTCCGGATTTGCAATGTCCGCTTGCTGAAGGAAGATCGCGACAGGGTCGCCCGGCAAGGCCTTGCTCATCCCGAACACGACAAGGCTCACCGCGATGAGCAGCGGGATGACGGACAGAAGACGGCGCGCGATGTATCGGGTCATGATGGGGAGGCCGGTCCGTGGCGAGGCGGGGAAGCGGGGACCCGCGCCTCCGGTCCGCTAGGACCGTGAGCGCGAATCCCCGCCACCAAGGCAACTCCTAAACCGGCGCCACCTTGTACAGCCATGGGTAGCTGTACTGGGTCGCGCCGGAGGTCACGTTGGTGACTTTCTCCTCCCGCCAGGCCGCACCGAGCGTGGATACCGTGGACGGAATCCAGGGGACCTGATCGGCGGCGATCTCCTGCATCCGGTGCACCTTTGTCGTCCGGTTGGCGGCATCGGCCTCGACCAGGATGTCCTGGTAGAGCTGGTTCATCTCAGCGTTGTCCATGTAGCTGAGGGCAAAGAAATCGCCCGCCGTCCAACGCTGATAGGCGAAGGCCGGGTCGCCCAGGAACACGCCGACACCCCAACCGCCCACGTTCAGGTTCTCCTGCGCGAAGGGGCCGCTGTCGAAGTCGGCGCGGATCGCGGGATCCCAGGCCTCGAGCTCCACGGAGAACCCTTGGTCGTTCAAGCCCTGCATCCAGAACGTCTCGCGGTCCGGCGGCGCGCCCGGGTCGCCAGAGTACTGAATCTTAAACTCGGCCCGCATGTCGCCATTGGCCCACACACCGTCGCCGCCCATCGAGAAGCCGGCGTCCTGCATCAACGACGCCACTTGGTCCGGGCTGTAATCCAGCTCGGCGGCATCGTTCAGATACGGCGAGCCGGGGAACCAGAACCTGCCCCACGGCAGCACGGTTGGGCCGGCGGTGGCCTCGTAGAAGCTGACGCGGTCGAACGATCGCGCCACGGCCTGCCGCACCCGGTTGTCCTGGAACAGCGGGAACGTGTGGTTGATGTAGAAGTACCCCAGCACGAAGTTGGAGAACCACTTGGCGCCGATTCCGGGCGTGCGAAACAGATCATTGCGCCGCGTGGCCGGCGTGTACAGCGCCACGTCGACCTCGCCGGCCAGCAGCGCGTTCACCCGCGCGTCCGCGCCGGCCGCCCCACCCGGGAAGAGCCGGAAGATCAGCTCGTCGAAGTCGGGCTTGGGGCCCCACCAGTTCTCGTTGCGGACCATCCGCACCAACTCGGCCGGTCGCAACTCCACGGGGATGTAGGGCCCCGTGCCGACGTACTTGTCCGCGTCGGTGGAGTACTCGCGGTTGCCATGCTCCATCACGCTCGGCGGATGGGCCATGTACGAGCTGTCCAACGCACCGAACTTCTCCGCCGCCAGCGCGTCGGGCTGGGTCAGGTTTACGCGCACCGTGCGGCCGTCGAGGACCTCGGTGTCGCCGTAGAACGGCTGCGCGAACCCGTTGTAGTAGAACGTGCCCTCGGCGTGGTACGGGTCGTCGTCCCGGAAGATCCGGTTGAAGTTGAACACCACGTCTTCCGGCGTGAACGGGTCGCCGTTATGCCAGGTGACGCCTTCACGCAGGGTGAAGGTGACCGACGTGGCGTCGGGCGCCACTTCCCAGCTCTCGGCCAGGCGCGGCTTCAGCGTCTGCGTCTGATAGTCGTAGAGCAGCAGGCTCTCCGAGGTGCAGAAGGCGTGGATCTTGGTCTGGAACTCATAGACCTGCGATCCGTCGAGATCGTCGACCCGCGCCGTCACCGGAAGCGCGATGACGAGGCTGTCGGCCTTGGGGTTCATGGCCATGACCTCGACTTCGACGATCTTCTCCTGCGTGACGACCTTCTCGACCTCGACGACCTTCTCTTCCGTGACTATCTTCTCGACCTCAACCTCTTTGACCTCAACTACCGGAACTTCTTTGATGACTTCCCTGGTGACGACCGTCTCGACCGGGACTTCCTTGATGACTTCCTTGGTGACCGGGACTTCGACCGGAACTTCCTTGATGACTTCCTTGACCTCGGTGACGGTTACTGTCACCGTCTTTTCGACAACCTCGGCCTCGCCACATGCGGCAAGGGCGGCAGCGCCGACCCCGCCCGCGACGGCCGCGGCTCCGCTCCGGAGTATCATCCGGCGGCTGAGAGCCTTCGATAGTGCTCGTTTCGCTGTCACAAACATCCTCCCCGTCTCAGACCACCCCAAGTCTAGGAACGTCCTAGTAGGGATAATCTCGACTATATGTGTCCCTCGACTACATCGTGCTTAGTACGGCCCTCCTATTCGCTGCTTGCTCGGCTGGAACTGGTTGATGGCTGGTAGAGGCGGCCACATCGGCTATGCGCCGTCCGGTTTCGCGCAGGACCTCCGGCGACGCGCCGAATGCCATGCGCACGTGCCGATCCGACCGGCAGAAGTGCCCCGCGGTGGTCGGGATGCCGGCCTCCAGCAGGGCGGCCGACGCCTGCGTGGAGGACTCGAACACCTCCGACACGTTGATGAACAGGAAGGGGCCGCCGGCCGGTTTCATGGCGTGCAGCGGATGGCCGGGCGCCACGAAGGGATGGATGACGTCGCGCAACTGCTGGAACTCCCGAGCCATGCTGTCCCCTGGATAAACCGGGTGGCGCATGGCGGCTGCAGCTCCGGCCTGTGCGACGTGGCTGCCGTGGAGCTGTTCCCATTCCATTGCCTTGGTGCAGGCGTCAATGACGCTTGCGGGGCCGACAATATATCCCACACGCCAGGCGGGCATGGCGAAGCTCTTGGTGAAGCTGCGAATCAGCACGGTGCGTGCCGCGGCGTCCGCAACGCTCGCGCAACTCACGTGGCGGCGATCGTCGTAGACCATGGTGTCGTAGGACTCGTCAGACACGATCAGCAGGTCGTGTTGGTCGGCCAGGTCGGCAACGGCGCGCAACGTGTCTTCGCCCAGCACCACGCCCGTGGGATTCACCGGGCTGTTGACGACGATGGCCACGGTGCGCGGCGTGACGGCGGCGGCGATCCGCTCGACGTCCCAGGCGTAGCCCGCGCCCTCGTCCATGGGCACGTGCACCGGGCGGCCGCCCGCCATCTCGACGCAGCCGCCGAAGAAGTAGCACGGCGCTGGAATGATCACCTCGTCGCCGGGGTCGAGGATCGCTCGAAACACCAGGTTGAGGGCCTGCATGGAGCCGTTGGTGATCAGGACTTCGGTCTCGGGGTCCACGGGGTGTTTGAGTTCCGCGCCGATGCGCTCCGCCACCGCACCGCAAAGCTCGGGCAGGCCGCGCGAGGGGGCCTCGCGATTGAGGCGGACCTCGCGGACCACCGCATCGAGCGCTTCTTGGGACGGGGGCCGCTCGGCGTAGGGCATCAGGGGCAGCACGTCGACGCCCCGGCGGCGCGCGGCCTTCACCTGCGTGGCGAGCAGCCGCGAACCCACGGGGGGCATGGCCCCAATGTGATGCGCAGTCTTCAACGGCGGCGCCTGCACCGGAAGTCTTGGTGGGCGCGAGGCTACCACGTAGCGCCGCTTCGGCTCGACTTGGGGCGGCGCGGAAAACTGATGGCCGTGGCGGTATCGTTGGCACGCTGGGGTTGGTCCAGAGAGATCGGAAAACGATCAGTTGCATACGAACGTTTCGGCCGGGCATGCCCTGCACGAGCGCGCGCTGGTGGTGCTGGCGCACGATCACATGGTGCGGGCGGAGGACCTTCGACGGGACATTGCCGGGGGCGTGACGGCCAAGGTGGTGCAGGCGACGGTGTCCGGGCGCGCCTTTTCGGACAGCCGCGCCGAGTTCGAGCGCTCGCTCTACAGCACCGAGGGCTTCATGCGCGACGCCATGGAGGCCTACGACGAGATCTTCGCCACCATCGAGACCATGCCCGATGAGGTCTTCGTTGTGCACCAAGCGTCCGACATCGGCGAGGCCAAGCGCACCGGCCGTTTGGGCCTCATCCTGGGCGCGGAAGGCGCGAAGCTGCTCGAAGGCAGCCTGGCGGCGCTGCGCATCTTCCATCGCCTGGGTATGCGCCACTTGCAGCTGCACTGGGCCACGCGCAACCAGGTGGGGACGGCGCAGTCGGACACCGACGAGCCCGGCCTGACGGAGTTCGGCCGCGAGGTCGTGGCCGAGGTGAATGCCCTGGGCATGCTCCTCGACGTGTCGCACTCATCGCCCGCGACCATTGCCGATGTGCTGGCCATCACCGATCGGCCCGTCATTAACTCCCATACCGGCGCGCGCGAGCTCAACCCCAGGAGCACGCAACTGCTATGGGACGATCAGATAAAGGACCTGGCGGACAACGGCGGCGTGGCGGCCATCCATTTCTGCACGCAGGTGCTTTTGAGTGAGGGACGCCAGGCCACCATCGACGACGTGCTGACCCACATCGACTACCTGGTTGACGCGGGCGGGATCGACAGCGTCGGTCTGGGTCCCGACTATCTCCTGGACGGCACCCAGCGCACCCGCAACGTGAGCTTCAACCAGCGGATTGCCGAGGACGACTTCACCTGGACCAAGGACTTCGAGGACACCAGCACTCTGCCGAACGTGACGGTGGCGTTGCTGGAGCGCGGCTACACGGAGGACGAGACCCTCAAGATCCTGGGCGGCAATATGCTGCGAGTGATCGAGGCGTCGCTGCCCTGACTCGATTTGCCGTGGGGCGAGGGCTGCTCGTTGCCTAGGCGCCGATGAATCGCTGTGCGTTGAGACCGAGGATCTTGTCCACCCCATCCTGATCGAGGAACGGCGCCTCGCGGATGGCGCGGATGAGGTTCTCGTAGGGCTGCACCCCCAGGTAGGGCCAGTCTGTGCCCCAGTGAATCCGGTCGGTACCGATGCCGCCTACGAGTATTTCGAGAATCGTGAGGGCGCTGGTGTACGGATACGGCTCCTCGTCGCCGATCACGTGCTGATACGCCCCCAGGTCGCAGAGGAGATTCGGGTGCGCCAGCATGAACTCGATCACTTCATCGAGCAGGTGATAACGCAACGGCGCCGATGGGTTCTTGCGGTCGCGCAGCGCGGGCGTGCCGTAGTGGGCCAGCTGGATCTTGACGTCTGGAAAGTCGGCCACAAGCTCGCCGAATCCCTTCACGTACTCGGTGAACGAGCCGTACTTGCCAAGCACGCTCGGGGCGAACCATGGAAAGTGTGCGTACCACCACGAGATGTCGATGATGCAGGGCTTGCCGCGATCGCGGAGCAATTCGAAGATCGCCCGCCAACGCGGATCGCCCATCTCCGTGTCGACGAAGAGCGGCAGCAGCTTGAGGCCGGCGGCGCCGAGGTCGAGGTCCGCGGCGGCTCGCTCGACATAGCCGGGCACACGCGGGTCGATCGAGTCCGAAATCCAAACGAAGCGGTCCGGATGCTGCTGCCACATCCGCACGAAGTATTCCTTGGTCAGATAGTGCTGAAATACGGCCAGCTTGTGGTCGCGCTCGTCCGCCGGGTAGTGCGCCATCACGTCGACGGGCGTGTAGCTGATCAGGAAGGCCTTGTCGATACCGGCACGGTCCATCTGCTCGATGAGGTCTGGAGCGCTCGCGCCCCAGCGGTTGCCCGGCCAGAGCGGAAAGTTCTCGCTGGCGCCGGCAACCGAACGGTCAAAGATGTGGGTGTGCGCGTCGATGATCATGGGTGCTTCCTGACTCGGTGGACGGAGGACGGCGGGGTCGGCCCTGGCACTTACTGCAGGTAGTCGAGGTGGTCGGTCTGCGAGTCGAGCATTTCCTCGACCATGCGCTCAATCTCCGCCGGGGTGAGAATGGCCGCCGTCAGCGGGTCCAGCAGCACGGCTTGCATCGCCGTGCGGCGGTCGCCGGCGAGTGCTGCCGTCACGCACATCTCTTGCACGCTGATGTTCGAGAGATTCAGCGCCGCAAGCTGCGTCGGCAAATCACCGACGTGGCACGGCTGCACGCCGGTCTTGTCCACCAGGCAGGGGACTTCAACACAGGAGCCCGCCGGCAAGTTGGTGATCAAACCGGTGTTCTCCACGTTGGCGTTCACGCGCAACGTCGTGTCGGTTTCGATGGCGTGAATGATCTGCACGCCGTACTCGTGGCTGCGCCTGAGGTCCAGCGGCTCTGTCGAAGCCAGCTGATTTCTGACCTTCTCCTGTGAAGCCTCCCGATCGATCGGCCAGAAGTTGGGATAGTCCCACTTCTCGGGAAGGTACTTGGTGATCAGGTCGGCGTTCTTGCGGTAGTAGGGGATGTACTCCGACATGTGGTTGCTGGACTCGGTGACGAAGTAGTCGAAGTGCTTGAACATGTCGAAGCGAATCGGGTCTTGCGCCACGATCTCCGGGTCGTCGCTGGCCTGCCAAATGAGCGGATAGGCGTCTTGGCCCTGGTGCTCGAACCTGAGGAACCAGGCCATGTGGTTGATTCCCGCGACCCAGTAGGTCACCTCGTCGGCGGGGATGTTGCAGTACCCGGCCAATTGCCGGGCGGTGCCCTGCACGCTGTGGCAAAGGCCGATGGTCTCGATGTCGGTGGCGGCGTTCATGGCCCAGCAATTGATCGCCATGGGGTTGGCGTAGTTGAGCAGCAGCGCGTCGGGGCAGACCTCTTCCATCTCGTCGGCAAGCTCCAGCAGAAACGGAATGGTCCGCAGGCCGCGGAAGACCCCGCCGGGCCCCAGTGTGTCGCCGACCGTCTGGTCGATGCCAAATCGGGCGGGAACCTGGATGTCGACTTCGAAGGGCGCCACGCCGCCGATCATCACCATCACGATCACGTAGTCCGCGTCCTCGAGCGCCTCGCGCCTGGTGGCCGGGGCTTCGATACGCATGCCGGCGCCGAGCTGCTGGACCGCCCGCTCGGCGTGGGCCTGGGTGGTTGCCAGCCGCGCCGGGTCGACGTCGACGAGCGTGATGGTCGAGTCGGCCAGCTCCGGATAGGTCAGCATGTCGCTGATGAGGCGCGTGGCGAAGACGGTGCTGCCGGCGCCGATCATGGCCACCTTGGGCATGTTGCGGCCTTCCTCGCGCGAGTGGGGCTCAAGGCGTCCCCTGTCGTCGCCGCAGAAGCTACCACGCCGGACTCGCCGGGGCGGGCGCGAAGGATGTCGCCCTGGATTGGTGGCCGGGATCCACGCCACAACTCTCAGCACGGTCCGGGTGGGGTAGCGTTAGGACGGTGCGCCGGCATGCGTCGGCGAGTTGCGGGGAGAACTAGATGCCCAAGGTCGTGATTCGAGAGACCGACGCGCAGGTATTCGATCGCGGATCGGGAGTTCGGAGCATCCCACTGATGAACGGCGACCGCGGATCACAGAACGTCTCGTCCGGCATGACCATCATGGAGCCCGGCGCCGGCCTGCCCATGCACTTTCACGACACGGAAGAGTGCATCACCTGCGTTGAAGGCGAAGCGATGTGCTCGGTCGACGGCGAGGTGCTGCAATTGCGGCCCTTCGATCACATCTGGATCGCCGAGGGCTCGCACCACCGGTTCTGGAACGAGGGCACGGAGGCGATGCGCATCGTCTGGACCTACGGTAAGCCGGAGGTCATGCGGACGTTCGCCGACTCCGGCAAGACCGTGCGTCACATGTCCAAAGGCGATGTCGCGCGACCGACGTGACTGAGGCGGCCGGTGACCGCGGCCAATTGAGACTCGGCTCGAGTGTTCTCGCCTGGGGCGCGCGGACGTTCGTGATGGGCGTGCTCAACGCGACGCCTGACTCGTTCAGCGGCGACGGCGTGGCGAACGATGCCGAGGCGCTGCAAGCCCGCATTGACGCGCTGCTCGACGCGGCGCCGGACGTCATCGACGTGGGCGGCGAGTCCACGAGGCCCGGTGCGGCGGAGGTTTCCGCGGATGAGGAGATACGACGCGTCGCCCCGGCGCTCGAGGCTCTGCGCGACCTCGCGCCGGATGTCCCGCTGTCCATCGACACGCGCAAGGCCGTCGTGGCGCGCGCCGCGCTCGACCTGGGCGCGGTGATGGTGAACGACGTGACCGGCGGCCAGCACGACCCCGCGATTCTCAAAGCCACTGCCGCAGCCGGCGCCGCCTTTGTCGTCACCCACAATCGCCGCGGCGCTGTCCGCCGGTCCGCGATCGGCCCACACGTCGAAGCCGTGGCCTACGACGACCTGGTGCCTGACGTGTTCCGCGACGGCGAGCGGCTGCTTGACCGAGCGCAGCGCGCCGGCATACCTCGTGACCGCCTGCTCTTCGATCCCGGCTTTGGCTTCGGCAAGTCTCCCGAGCAAAACCTCGACCTGCTTCGTGAAATGGGGGCGTTGCAGGCGCTAGGGGCGCCGCTCATGGTTGGCGTGTCGCGCAAATCGTTCGTTGGCTACGTGCTGGGACTGCCGGCCGATCAGCGGCTGGAGGGCTCGCTGGCGGCGGCCGTAATCGCGGTAGCCAATGGCGCGGACATGGTGCGGGTCCACGACGTGGCGCCCACCCGGCGAGCGATGGCGCTGGCCGATGCGATTTATCGCCCGCGCGTCCCGGAGGACGGCGGGCGCCCTCGATGTGTCGATTGACGTACGGGGATGGATTCCCGCTCCCTGCCTGCGCGGGGACATGCTTCGCGGAAATGACGAATCTGTAGGAACCGTCTGCCGAGTTCCTGGCCGCGTTGCCAGGCTGGCGCGCCGTCCGTATCCTCAACAACTTCCTTGCGCACGCCCCATGCCACGGCGCCGCGCCCATGTCGTGAATCGAGATCTTGTGCGCACGGTGCTCCGCGGCCGTGACGGCCTTGAAGTGGTGATCAGCTCGGATGAGGCCTTCGTGCCCATCGGCGAGCGCCTCAACCCCACCAACAAGCCGAGACTCCAGCGCGCCTACGACGAGGGCAATTGGACCTACGTCCAGCGCGACGCGACGCGGCAGGTCGAGGCGGGCGCCACGGTGATCGACGTCAACACTGGGGATCCACACCACGAAATCGAGGCGCGCAAGATGCGCGATGCCGTGCGCGCGGTGCAGGACGTTGTCGACGTGCCCGTGTCGATCGACTCGTACACCATCGACGTGCTGCTGGCCGGGCTCGAGGTTGCGCGGGGACGCCCACTGGTCAACTCCGTGCCGTTCGAGGCGGACTATATGGACGAGTTGCTCCCGGCGATTGCCGAGCACGATGCCTGCATGATCGGCATGTGCACCAAGGGCGGCGCCGCCATGCCGGAGACGGCGGAGGAACGAGTCGAGAACGCTCGCGCGCTGGTGGCCGGCGCCGCCGAGCACGGCATTGCCGCGGACCGGATCGTGATCGATCCCGTGTGCTTGCCGGTGGGGGCCAACGATGTATTCGGCCCCGGGCTGCTCGGCGCGATTCGCACGCTGCACCGCGAGGACGACCTGAACATGTCCATCGGTCTCAGCAACGTGTCGTTTGGGCTGCCGGCCAGACGCTCGCTCAACGGGGCGACCCTGCTCATGGCCATGGAGGCCGGGCTGACGGCGGCGATCCTGGACATGACCCACAAGGAGATCAGACACGCGGTGCTGGCCGCCAACCTGATTCGCGGCCGCGATGAGTATTCGATGAACTGGATCTCCAACTACCGCGCGGAGCAGGCTCGGGAAGAGGCGCGCAAGGCCAAACGCGCCGGGGGCTGACTCAGCCGGCGGAGAGCCGCGGCGCTTGCGTCACCGCGTCCGCCAGTCGCGCGAAGCCCATGCCGTTGCTGGCCTTCAGCAGCACCGCGTCGCCGGCGGCGAGCTCCTGGCGAAGCCAGACAGCCGCCGCGTCCACGGCCCCCGCGATTGACGCGGCGTCGTCGGTGTCGGCGGAAATCAGGTCAACCGCTTGCAGACCCGCCGCCCGAGCGCCCGCGGCAATCCGGGTTGCCAGCGCGCCAACACAGAGCAACTGATCGATGCTGGCGGCATCCCGTCCCACTTGCTGATGGGCTGCTGGGGCAAAGCTGCCCAACTCGAACATGTCGCCCAGCACGGCGATGCGGCGCCCCGGTACTGATACAGCTCGCAGCGTGTCCAGGGCCACCGCCATCGACGAGGTATTGGCGTTATAGGTGTCGTCGAGCAGCAGGCCGCCGCCCGGAAGCGCGTGGAGCCGCATGCGGTGCGGCGCGGGTCGAAACTCCCGCAACCCGCGGCAGGCCGTCGCGGGATCCACCCCCAGCGCCTGGGTCGCCGCGAACGCCGCGCCGAAGGCGAGATCGATGGCGCCCGCCGTGCCGGAAACGTCAACGCTGTCGGTGAAGCTCCTCGACTCGATGTGCACGCGGGTGCCTGGAGGATCGGTCAGCAGCGTGGCGCTCACCCGAACGTCCGCCGCATCCGACCGGCCGAACGACACCACCGGCCCAGGCGCCCGCCGCCGGAGGGCCTCGGTCCAGGGGTCGTCCACGTTCACGGTGGCCAGCCCGTTTTCCGGGAGGGCCTCAAAGAGCTCGCCCTTGGCCGTGGCAATGGCCTCCATCGAGCCGAAGAGCCCCAGGTGCGCGCCGGCGATGGACGTGATGACGCCGACATCGGGCTTCGCGTAGCTGCAGTAGTGGGCGATCTCCCCCACGACCTGGGCGCCGATTTCGACGACGGCGTAGCGGTGCGTGGGCGCCAACCGCGACAGGGTGGCCGGCACGCCCACCTCGGCGTTCTCGCTGCGCTCGGTGGCGAGGGTGGGGCCGGCGGCGCTCAGGGCGGCGGCCAACGCTTCCTTGGTGGTGGTCTTCCCGTTGCTGCCCGTAATGCCGACGAACGTCGCCGACGAGCGCGAGCGCAGTGCACCCGCCAACCGCTCGAACGCGGCCTGCGGCTCCGCGGCAACGACCTGACGCTCGATGGGTTGATCCGGGTCGGGCCTGGCGCAAAGCACCGCCGCGGCGCCGCGGGCGAAGGCGCTGCCGATGAAGTCGTGGCCGTCCACACGCGCTCCGGGGAGCGCCACGAACAGCATTCCCGGTTGGATGCGCCGGCTGTCGAAGTGCGCGGCGGGCATGACGAGGTCCTTGGCGCCGCGTGGGACCGGCTGCTCGGCGGCGAGGGCCACGTCGGCCAGGCTGAACATCAGCCGTTGAGTCCGGCCACGGCATCGCGGATGCGACGGCGCGCGTCAGCACCCAGATCGAGACGCTCGACGGCCTCGTCGAACACGCGGAAATACCACCGACGACGCCAGGCATAGGTCGATTCCCGATCGCCTTGCGACGCTTCCTGTCCGCGGCGCTCTCGCACGGCGGCGGTGGCGGCGTAGGTCAAGCTGCGCTCGGCAGCGGCGGCCCAAAACACTGGGATTGGTCCGGCGGCCTCCGATTCGCCGGCGAGCCGGGCCGCCTGATCCTCAATGGCGTCGGCGGACAGGCCGAAACTCGGAAACGTCAGCAGGTCGGCCGCGTCCAGTTCGGGGGCCGCCACGGCCAGAGTCTCCCAGTCGATGACGGCCAGCCGTCCGCCGGGACGCAGCATCAGGTTGAGTGGCGAGAACCCGTTGTGCACCACCCGCCGTGGCGCGCGAATGAGTGGTCTCACGATGCCGGCCTCGAGGTCTCGCCAAGGGAGCTGCGGCGCCAGGGCACGCGGCGCGGCGTCGGGCTCCGGGACGGTCGACGGATCGCCGATCCGGACCGCGGCAATGGCAAGGCGTCGCTGCAAGGTGTCGCGCGTGATGCGGTCCAGATCGCTCTGGTACGCCAGTGCGCGGAGCATGCCTTGATTCCGCGACGCCACGTCGCGGAACTCGGCCAACGCCTCGACGGCGCCGTCCAGCAAGCTGACGCGCTCGTCGGAGTCCGCCGATTCGAGCCGGTGGGCCAGGGACTCGGCTCCGAGATCCTCCATGGCCACCGCGGCGAAGGCGTCGGGCGCCAGCAGGGCCCCGTGTGGCTCGGGGGCCAATCCGGGCGCCTGGCGGCTGAGCAGGTCCAACGCCCGCTCCTCGCGCCGCCACCGGTGGTGGAAATACCGGTCGACTGTCGGCCGGTACACCTTCACGATCAACGACGCCGGCCCAGAACGGATGCGCCAGATTTCATGGCGCGCGTCGGCGGCGACGGCGTGCCACGTCCACGGGCCGGCGTTTCCGCTCGCCGCCAGGATTGCGCTCAATCCGGCGCGCAGGTCCTCGCTCGCGCCCGATGAAGTCACGGCACCGGCCGTTTCACATCGGCCAGCAGCTCGTCGAGGATTGCGTTGAGCAGGTGAGAGTTCATGGGCCGGTTGAGAAGGCCCCTGCCCGCGGCTGCCTTGACCGCATTCGCGTCGCCCACCACGCGTCGCCGTCGTGCCAGCAGCCATCCAAGCACTTGGACGGGCCGGCCGTGAAACAGCAGCAAGAAGTCGCCGTCGGCGGCGACGAATGCCGGCCGGGTCCACGTGGCCGCACCCCAGAATGCCGCGCCCACCGCCGCGGCGAGGGCAATCGCCAGCGCCGCCCACGCCGATTCGAGCATCGCGGCCGCCATGATGCACAGGCCCGCGGTGGCGGCGGTGCCGGCCCAAAAACCCAGCACGATCTTCTGCCGATTCAGGCCAACGATCTCCCAGTGGTAGTGCAGCGGCGACGCCAGCAGCGGCAGCGGGAAGCGTTGGTGGGGAACCGGCGTCCCGTCCGGCAGCCGGGGATCGCGCCAGCGTCGGTACAGCGGCACCAGAATCTTGGCTTGCAGCAGCGACGAGAGACCTTCCAGCAGCAGCGGCGCCGCGATCAGCGGCCACAGCAGATCGACGCCCGCCACGATGGCCGCGGCCGCCGAGGCCGCACCCAGCGTCAGGGCTCCGCTGTCGCCGATGTAGATGCTGGCGCGACGGTTGGCGCCGCGATTGGCCGGAGACCACTCCGAAGGCAAATTCCACACTAGGAGCCCGGCGGCAATGGCCGCCACGCTGAGCGGCCAGCCGGCATGGCTGGCGCCGGCGGCAAGCCCGGCCACGAGCGCGGCGCCGGCCGTCGCGATGGCCACCGTGCCGGGCGTGAGCCCATCCATGCCATCGCTGAAGCTGGTCGCCAGCGTGGTCCCCAGGATCAGCGCGACGTACCAGGCGCTCAGCGGCACATGCGCTCCGGGTCC
>DAOUHO010000018.1:0-4313 GCA_034428595.1 Chloroflexota bacterium
CCTAAACAAGTACGAGTTTCCGGGCGACGACGTGCCGATCGTGCGCGGCAGCGCCCTCCACGCCCTGGAGTCCGAAAGCACCGATCCGGACTCCCCCGAGTACGCGCCGATTCTCGAGCTGGTGGAGACGATCGACTCCTACTTCGAAGAGCCGCAGCGCCCGGTCGACGAGCCGTTCCTGATGCCCATCGAGGATGTCTTCGGAATCAAGGGGCGTGGAACCGTGGTGACGGGCCGCGTTGAGCGTGGCGTGATCACGCCCGGCGAGGAAGTCGATATCGTCGGCATGCGCGACCTGGTGGACCGCCGGGTGTGCACCGGCGTCGAAATGTTCCGCAAGATCCTGGATGAGGGCGTGGCCGGCGACAACGTCGGCTGCTTGCTCCGGGGGATTGAGCGGCACGAAGTCGAGCGCGGCATGGTTCTGGCCGCTCCCGGGTCGATTACGCCGCACACGGAGTTCATGGCGAACGTCTACGTCTTGACCAAGGACGAGGGCGGGCGCCACACACCGTTTTTCAACGGATATCGGCCGCAGTTCTACATCCACACGACCGACGTGACCGGTGCGGTCAACCTGCCGGAAGGCACGGAGATGTGCGTGCCGGGCGACAACATCGAAATGACGGTGACGCTCGGTGCGCCCGTCGCCCTCGAGGATGGCGTGCATTTCGCCATTCGCGAAGGCGGCGTGACGGTTGGCGCCGGCGTCGTGACGAAGATCGTCAACTAGCTGCAATGGCCGAGGCACGAGCACCCGCCGACACTCCGGCCGAACCGTCGGCCGGGCGGCCAGCCAGTGGGCGCGCCCGGCGACAGGCCCCGCGACAGCGGATTCGCATTCGCCTCAAGGCCTACGATCACAAGGTTCTGGACGATGCCGCCCGACGCATCATCGAGGCGGCGGATCGCACCGGGGCGGACGTGCGCGGCCCGATTCCGCTTCCCACACAGAAGAAGAAGTGGACTGTTATCCGATCGCCCTTCATCGACAAGGATTCGCGTGAGCAGTTCGAGATGCGCACCCATAAGCGGCTCATTGACGTGATCGACCCGACGCAGCAGACGATGGACGAGCTGCTGCGGCTGCAGTTGGCGGCCGGCGTCGACATCGAGTTGAAGTCGTAGCGGCATGGCCACCGGAATCCTTGGGCGCAAGCTCGGCATGACCCAGCGCTTCGACGACGCTGGGCGCGCGTTCGGCGTGACGCTGATCGAGGCCGGACCGTGCACGGTGACCGACGTGCGGACGCCGGAGCGCGACGGCTATATCGCGCTGCAACTGGGATTCGACGAGACCCGCGATTCACGGCTTTCGCGGGCGGAGCGAGGACATCTGCAGGATGCGCCGGCCTACCGCGTGCTACGCGAGTTTCGCCTGGACAGCGCACCGGACCTCGACGTTGGCGCGGAAATTCGCGCCGACATGTTCGCGCCTGGCGACCTGGTGGATGTCACTGGCATCTCGAAGGGCAAGGGCTTTGCCGGCGTCGTGCGCCGTCACAACTTTCGCGGCGGGCCGCGCACCCACGGCCAGTCGGACCGGCTTCGCGCCCCCGGATCCGTGGGCGCGGGCACGACACCGAGCCGCGTGTTCAAGGGCATGCGCATGGGCGGCCGCATGGGCGGAAAGCGCGTGACCGCCAAGCGCCTTCGAGTGGAGCACGTGGACGCGGAGAAAAACTACATCGTCTTGCGCGGCGCCGTGCCTGGTCCGCGCAAGGGAATCCTCGTGGTTCGACCAACCTCGCGACATGGGAGCCGGGACTGATGGCTGCCAAGGACGCGGCGCCAATCGCGCCCGTGGGGACCGATGTGTTCGGCGATCCCGAGGCGCGGGCGGAACTGTTGCGGCGGGCGGCCATCGTCGGCGCGCAGCGCCGTCGGCAAAGCACAAGCAGCACGCAGACGCGTGGCGAAGTAACGGCGAGCGCGCAAAAGCTCTACCGCCAGAAGGGCACGGGACGCGCGCGCGCCGGCAGCGCATCCGCCGGACAACGGCGGGGCGGCGCCGTCACCTTTGGACCCCGTCCGCGAACCGTGCGGCGCCGGCTCAGTCGTCGCGAGCGACGCGAGGCGCTGCGCAGTCTGATGGCGCAAAAGGCGCAGGCCGATCGCGTGCATCGCGTCGAGGCCTGGGGAGATTCGCCCAAGACCAAGGAACGCGCGGCCTGGCTGGCGGACGCCGGCTTGGCCGGACGATTGCTGCTGCTCGACGCCGAGCCGCCCGAGGCGCTCCGGCGATCCTCACGCAACATTCCGGGCGTGACGGTGGAGCGCGCCGATGCCGTGGGGTTCATGGATGTTGCCGCGGCCGATCACGTCGTGGCGACCGACGCCGCGCTCGACATTCTCCGGGGGGGCCGCAATGGCTGATCCGGCGGATGTCGTGATCCGACCAGTGGTGACTGAGAAATCGACCACGCTGGTGGAAAATCGCAAGTACGTGTTCGAAGTGCATCCCACGGCGTCCAAGCACATGATTCGGGAGGCCGTTGAGGCCCTGTTTCGCGTGGACGTCAGCGACGTGAATGTCATGAATCTTCGCGGCAAACCGCGGCGGTTCGGTCGCTTCACCGGCCACCGATCCTCCAAGCGCAAAGCCATCGTGACCCTCGCCGAGGGGCACGCCATCGACATCTATCCGGGAACCTAGGCATGGGACTTCGCACCTACGATCCGACCTCTCCAGGGCGCCGGGGCTACGTGTCGGTCGATCACGAAGAAGTGACCGAGTCCAAGCCGCACAAGCCGCTGCTTCGACCGCTGACCGAACGAGCGGGACGCAACAACCAGGGGCGCATCACGGTGCGTCACCGCGGCGGCGGGGCCAAGCGGCGCTACCGCGTGATCGACTGGCGGCGCAACAAGCCGGGTGTGCCCGCGACGATTTCGAGCATCGAATACGACCCGAATCGCTCGGCCCATATCGCGCTGCTGGTATATGCCGACGGCGAGAAGCGATACATCCTCGCGCCGCAGGGCCTTCGGGTCGGCGCCGAGGTCGTGTCGGGGCCAAAGGCCGAGCCGCGAGTCGGCAACGCCATGCGCTTGGCGGATATGCCCGCGGGTACCGAGGTGCACGCCGTCGAGCTGGTTCCCGGCGGCGGCGCCAAGCTGATTCGCAGTGCCGGCATGGGCGGACAGCTCATGGCCAAGGATCGCGGTCTGGCCACGCTGCGGCTGCCATCGGGCGAAATGCGGCAGGTCCCGCTGGCCGGAATGGCCACCGTGGGACGCGTCGGAAACCAGGACCACAGCAACCAATCGGCCGGCAAGGCCGGTCGCATCCGCTGGCGACGCCGCCGGCCGCAGGTGCGTGGCTCGGCCATGACGCCGCGCGATCATCCCCACGGCGGAGGCGAGGGGAAGGCCCCGGTGGGACTCCCCGGCCCGAAGACGCCGTGGGGCAAGCCGGCCCAAGGACGACGGACCCGCCTCGGGCGACGCCGCAGCGATCGCTATATCATTCGACGCCGCAGGAAATAGGGCAGCCGCATGTCACGAAGCTCGAAAAAAGGCTGGTACATCGACCCCAAGCTGGAAAAGCGTGTGGCCGAAGCGAGCCGTAGCCGGCAGAAGCAGGTCATTCGCACCTGGAGCCGGGCAAGCGTGATCCATCCGGAAATGGTTGGGCTCACCATCGCCGTGCATGACGGTCGACGCCATGTGCCCGTGTACGTCACGGAGAACATGGTGGGCCATCGCCTGGGCGAATTTGCACCCACTCGCACCTATCGCAGCCACAGCCAGGCCGGATCGCGCGTGGCGGCGCAGCAGCAGGGAGCACGCTAGGCGCATGCAAGTTTGGGCAACGGCCAAATACGTTCGCATGGCGCCGCGGCGCGCGCGTCTCGTGGCCAACGAGGTTCGCGGTGTGCGCCCAGAGGTTGCCTTGGCAACGCTGGCGCACCTGCCACAGCGCGCGGCCTTCGAGATTGCCAAGGTGCTGAAATCGGCATTGGCAAATGCCGAGCACAACTACGGCCTGGAGCGGGAAAGCTTGATCGTGCGCGACGTGCGCGTCGATCAGGGGCCCTCGCTGAAGCGCTATCGCGCGAAAGCTCGCGGGCGCCCAGGGTTCTATCGGAAGCGGTCCGCCCACATCACCGTCGTCGTGGACGACGAAAGCGAATAAGCATGGGACGGAAAGTTCACCCAATCGCCTATCGCCTCGGGTACACCAAGCGCTGGCTCAGCACGTGGTACGCCGACCGCGACTACACCGCACTGCTGGCCGAGGATTTCCAGATCCGCAAGATCGTGCGGCATTTCCTCGACAACCCGCCGGGTCGGCGCGATCAGCGTCGTGG
>DAOUHO010000019.1:0-23031 GCA_034428595.1 Chloroflexota bacterium
TCGGCATGATCGGCGGCGACGAAGTCGCGGCCGGGCCGGCGATCGATTTGCTGGCCGATCAGGGCGTGGCGCCGGGCGAGCCGCTCGAAGACCTCAAGCTCTCAAATCGGGCGGTGAACTGCCTGAAGCGGCACGGAGTGGAGACCATTGAGGAGGTCGCGGCGATGACCGAAGACGACCTCTTCGCGCTGCGCGGCATGGGTGTGCGTCTTGTTGACGAGATTCGCGACGGGCTGGCCCAGCGCGGACTCACACTTGCCGACGGCGCAGGGTCGGAGGAGACAGGCTAGCCATGCGTCACCGTCGCAAGGGACGGCACCTCGGCTGTGACCCGGCGCGCCGCAAGTCGCTGGTGCGTGGCCTGGTGCGATCACTGCTTGTGCACGGCCACCTCCGAACCACCGAGGCGCGGGCCAAGGCCATCCGACCCGAGGTGGATCACCTGGTGACGCTGGCGAAGCGCGGCGACCTTCACGCCCGCCGCCAAGCGCTAGCCTGGCTCCCCGACCGCGAGGTCGTGAAGGACTTGTTCGACACCGTGCCGGAGCGGTTTCCCGATCGCACCAGCGGGTTCACCAAGATGTATCGCCTGGGCCGCCGGCTGGGCGATGGCGCTCCCTTGGCGCGCCTGGAGCTGCTGTGACCCAATCCCGCACCATCCGCGCCACGGTCGAGTACGACGGCGCCGGGTTTGCCGGATTCCAGCGTCAAGCCGCCGCGCGCACCGTGCAGCAGGAGTTGGAGGCCGCGCTGGCATCGGTCGTGGGCCACCAGGTCCACGTCACCGGCGCGGGCCGGACGGATGCCGGCACGCATGCGACGGGTCAGGTCGTGAGCGCACGCGTGGAGACGCGGTTGGATGACGCGACGCTCTGGCGCGCCTGGAATGCCCGGTTGCCCGAGGATCTCGTCGCCCTTGTCGTCTCAACCGTGGCCGACAGTTTCCACGCGCGGCGGGACGCGGTCGAGCGCACCTACGAGTACCGCATCGTCCAAACTCTACAGCGTCCGGTTCTGGATCGTGGCCGCGCGTGGCACGTTCGCGAACCGCTGGATGTTGCGCGCATGCAGGAAGCCGCAAGCGAATTTGTCGGCGACCATGACTTCCGCGCGTTCACGATTGGACCTGAGACGCGCACCCGGCGGAACATTACGAACATCGCGGTGTGGCGCGAAGGACCCATGATCGCCGTGCGCGTGTCGGGCAACGCGTTTCTCCACCGCATGGTGCGGCGAATGGTGGCTGCGCTGGTGCGGGTTGGCCGCGGGGACTTGACGGCCGGAGGCGTGCGACACCTGCTCCAATCGGGCGACCGCGCGTCCGTGGGGGCGACGGCGCCCGCGCACGGCTTGACGCTCGTCGGCGTGCAGTATCCGAGTGCAACAAACAGAGCCAACCATTCGGCGATGGCCCTGGAGGTGTCGGCATGAGCGCCAAGGCGGCCGGCGCCCGCGACTGGCGGGTGATCGACGCGAGTGAACGAGTTCTCGGCCGGCTGGCGACCGAGGTCGCCCAGCTGTTGCGGGGCAAGCACAAGCCGGAGTTCGCGCCCAATCTCGATTGCGGCGATGGCGTGATCGTCATCAACGCGTCGCAGGTGCGGGTGACAGGCAACAAGCCGACGCAGAAGTACTACTATCGCCATTCGGGCTATCCGGGTGGGCTGCGGCAGACGCGTCTTGACCGCATGCTGGAGCAGCGTCCGGAGCGCGTGATCGAGCTTGCCGTCCGCGGCATGCTGCCCAAGAATGCCGTCGGGCGGGCCTGCTTTCGCCGCCTGCGGGTCTATGCGGACGCGGAGCATCCCCACAGCGGTCAACAGCCGAAGGCGGTAACCTGACACCATGCTTGAAGGGAACTACTACTACGGACTGGGTCGGCGAAAGTCAGCCGTTGCCCAGGTGCGGGTTTTTCCGGGTGGCGGTCCGTTCATCGTGAACGGCAAACCCATCGAGCAGTTTCTGCCGTTGGCGTTTGACCGGTACCACGCCCTGGAACCCCTGCGCGTGCTCGAAGAGGCCAACGTTGGCATCTCGGCGCTGGTGAAGGGTGGCGGACAGCGCGGCCAATCGGGCGCGATCCGCTTGGGCTTGGCGCGAGCGCTCTGCGAAATGGACCGCGAGTTTCGGCCGCCGCTGAAGCGTGCCGGCATGCTCACGCGTGACGCCCGCGTGAAGGAGCGCAAGAAGCCCGGCCTGGTCGGCGCGCGCAAGGCCAAGCAGTTTACAAAGCGCTAGTTTTCGCTCAGTCGTCCGTTGCCGCGCTTGACGCAGCGTCGCCGTGCGCAGGGTCGGGAAGATCGAGTTCCGGTAACGCGCTAAGCGACGAAATGCCGAAGTAGGCCAGAAACAGATCGGACGTTCCGAATTGGACCGGGCGTCCGGGCGTATCGAGCCGGCCGACTTCTTCAACCAGCCCGCGGGCGAGCAAGGTGGCCAGGGCGCTGTCGGCATCCACGCCGCGGATGTTCTCGATTTCCGACCGAGTCACCGGCTGACGATAGGCGATGATTCCCAGGGTTTCGAGTGCAGCCCGTGAGAGGCGGGCGCGCGTCTCCAGACCAAGCAAGCGGCGGCAAAACGTCGCTGCCCGCGGCGACGAGACCAGCCGATAGCCGTCGGCATGCTGCAACAGCACGATGCCGCGGTCGGCGTAGACGTCCTGCAGCCGCGACATCGAGTCAGACACGTCGGCGGCCGGGGCGCCGGTGATCTCGGCAATCTCGTCAACGGTCAGTGGACGATCGGCGACGAACAGCAGCGCCTCGATCACGACGCTCAGTCCCAGATCGTCGACCAACTCGTCGGCGAGATCCGGGCCGTCGGCGACCGGTGACCGGTGATCGGATGCTGCCATCAGGTTGGTTGCCGATCGCCGTTGGCCGTCGCGGCCGACCAACGCAACATGATTTCGCCAAACGGCCGTGCCTGCACGACCTGCACGCTGCGCTCGATCACGAGGTGGAGCAACGCCATGAACGTCGCGACAAGCTCGTCGCGTCCACTGCACTCGGCGGCGAGCGCCGAGAACGACAGCTCACCGACGCGGGCCATCCGCTCGCGTACGACGCGCACGCGTTCGTCCACGCTGACGCGCCGGTGCGGCACCGGCGGACCGGCCATTGCCTCCTCGGCGCCAGCCGCGAGCGACCGCATGGCGGCCATGAGCACGTCCAAATCGCCGCCTCCGGACTCAAGCGGCGGCTGGGCAACCAGCGGCGTGGCGACCCGAATGAACGAGGTGGCGCCCGACTCCCAACGTTCGCCCAATTCGGCGGCAACGGCTCTGAACGCGGCGTAAATCCGCAACCGGGCGGCCAGATCGTCGGCCGTTTCTTCCTCCGGGTCGTCGGGTTGGGCCGGCAGCAGCGCGCGCGATTTGAGCAGCAGCAACTGGGAGCCGACGAGCAGGAACTCCGAGGCGGCGTTGGCATATTGCGCCTCGATATCCTGCGCGTACGCGAGGAATTGGTCCGTGACCGCGAGCACGGAGACGCCCGTGATGTCCAATCCCTGCCGCTCAATGAGGTCGAGCAGCAGGTCGAGCGGTCCGTCGAATCCCTCGACCCGGACCTCGAAGCCGGTGAGCGCCGAATGCTGGCCGACCGCACGCCACGGGACCTTCATCGCTCCGCGTCCAACTCAGCCAGCAGGCGCCCGCGGGCGTGGTCGCGGTGCCCGTAGGCCCGCATGGTCTCAACCACCTCGGGCGCCGAGCCGGCAAGCGCCGCCAGTTGCGCGCTGGCCTCGGTATGCGCCACCAGGCGCGCCACCCGGCCGCGACGGCTGCGCGGCGAATGCCGGCGCCAGCGGATGAGCAGCCACGGGGCGGACGTTTCCAGCAGCGTCAGCATCACGCGATCGATGCGCCCCGGCCGGCCCTTGCCAACATCATGCAGCAGCGCCGCCACCCAGAGCACGCGGTCGTCGGGCGCGGCGGCCCGCGCCGCCGCGTAGACGGCCAACGAGTGCCGCTGATCGACCGGCCGCAGTCGTGCCAGCAGCCGCCGCTCGTTCGGCGTCAGCTGCCGGAGGGCCTTATCCATCTCCTGGCGCGGCACCCCGCGGACGAAGGTCTGCGCGAACTGCTTCACGCGATAGCTAAGCGCCAAGGAGAAACTCAAAGACCCATTGGGCCGGGCCGGTGATGATGATCGCGCCCTGCGGGATTATCCAGAGGAGCATGAAGACGCCAATGAGCAGGTAGGGGCCATACCGCCGCAACTCGTTCAGCCGGTCGGCGAGCGGCGGCGGAACGACGCCGACGAGCACGCTGAATCCGTCCAGCGGCGGGATCGGCAGCAGATTGAAAACGGCAAGAAAGATGTTGATTTGCACCGCCACCAGCAATGCTTTTGCCGCCAGGACATCGGGCGATGATCCGATCAGGTCCGGCAATGAGTCGAGAAGCTGGCGCGTGACCGGGGTGAGCGCCAACGCGAGCGCGACGTTCGATACCGGGCCGGCGAGCGCGACCAGCGCCATGCCGCGGTTGAGGCCGAAACGGAGCCGGTAGGGATTGACCAGCACCGGCCGACCCCAGCCGAACGAGGCGATGGCGATCATGAGCGTTCCCAGCGGATCGAGGTGACGCATGGGATTCAGCGTCAGGCGCCCCTGGAGCCGCGGCAAATCGTCGCCGAGCCACGTGGCGGCCAGCGCGTGCGCGGCCTCGTGAATAGTGATTGCCACGACGAACGCGACGATCACCATAATGAGGAGCTCCGGGTCGGAGGCGTATCTCAGCAGCACGGCGCGGCGCTCGCACAAAGACATTGACATAATGCATCGATATCGCCGGGTACTGCTTCGTCATTCGCGCGAAGGCGGGAATCTAGGTCTGCACGACGCGGAAACGATGGTGGAGCTTCCGTCGCTTTCCCTAGCCCGACCGGACAGTGCAACGATCGACTGGGGGCAAGTCGGACCCGCGGAACGCGCCGCGCATGCACCACTCGCAGCGTCATGCCGGCCGCAGCCGAACGGGGTCGCCGCGTTTCGCACCCAGGGACGTTGCGGCGCTGCCGCCGGGCACTGCGATTTCCAACAGCCCAAGGCTGCTCACCACGGCGACCGGGTCCGGCCCTGATCCGTAGGTCGGCTGCACGCCGCCGATGCGCCGGTCGCCGAGTGCCACGACGCCGTGCGCGACGGCGTGAACGGCGGTGCTCGGGATGTTGGTGATCAGATTGCCAAAGTGATCGACATGGACGATCCGCCCGTCCACGATGCCGCCTAACGTCTGCGCCAGGGTGTCGGGTGCAGGCAGTGCATCGTCGATGGGCGAAGCCATCGCGTCCGGTCTCACATAGCGTGCCAGGTGCCCCGCGACGGGGGCGAACACATCCCGGCCATGAAACGTGGGGTGAGGATCGGGGTGCCAGTATTCGGGCCGGTCGAGATGCCAGACGCCCTCAATGGTATGCCGGCCCGTCAGAAGCCCGTTGTCGGGCCCCACCAGCCATCGCGACGCCGCGCGCACGATCAGCCCGCGGCGCCCGCCGCCCACACCGGGATCGACCACCGCAACGAGGATCGCACCTTGGGGCAGACGCTCCAGCGAGGCCGCCACGACGACCGCGCCAAAGGCGATGTCTTGTGCGGGGATTCCGTGCGTGATTGACACCACGCGAGCGTCCGGCGCGAGGGCCAGCACGGCGGCTTCCATCTGGCCGGCGTAGGGATCGGTGGACCCGAAGTCGCTGATGAGGGCGACAAGACGCTGCATTAGGCCCCGAATGCCGCGAAGTACATGCCGCCAATGGTGGCAGGGATGGCCAAACCTCGCAGTGGCGACCCCGACAGTCGCATTCGGCGAGGCCTATTTGACATAAAGATTCTCGGCCGACGAACCGTCGGCCTGTGTCGACTCGATCGCCGGGAGCCGGGTGCGCAGCCGCCGCAGCGCGTCGCGGAGCGCCAACTCCGGATCGATTCCGGCAGCTTTGGCGGCGAGCGCCAGACCGAGCAGCGCGTCGCCGGCGCGCGCATCGTCGGCGGCGGCTTCTGAGTCTCGATACCAGCGAAGCGCAGCCGTGGCGCCTGGCGGCAGTCCGGCCGAGGCCGCCCCGCCGTCGAGGCTTGCGGCAAGCTTGGCCGCCTGCGCCAGGGCGGGAAGGGATCCATCCCCGATCGCCTTGCCGTCTCGCCCGGCTTCGGCGCGTTTGGCGTGCTGCCAGATGGCGGCGACCTCGGAGATCCGGTGGGCCGTCTGCTCGCCGAAGACGTGCGGATGGCGGCGCACCATCTTGGCGGTGATGCCCTGGACGACGTCCGGCCAGGCGAAGCTCTCCGCCTGGCGCGCGATTTCGGCGTGGAGCACGATGTTGGCCAGGAGGTCGCCGAGCTCGCCCGAAAGGTCAACCGGCTCGCCGTCGTCAATGGCGTCGACGACTTCCGCGGCTTCCTCCAGGACATACTTGCGCAGCGAGGTGTGGGTTTGGGCGCGGTCCCACGGACAGCCCTCGGGTCCTCGCAGCGTTTCGAAGACTTCCCGGAGACGGGCGACCGATCGCTCGCGCGAGACCTTGGTAGGCTCCGCGCGCAGCGTCACGGGAAACTCCGCCGATCGATCGTCGAGGTCCTGCCAGATCGTGGAATCCCACGCGCGCACGCGCAGCTGGACCTCCTGGCCGAATTCCCCAGCAACCGTTCGCCGCCAGCGTTCGAGTTCCGAGGCGTCCCGCACGCCGCGGATCACCGCTGCCAGAGCCGGGTCGGGCCGCCACGACTCGGCCGCTGGGCCAATCATCGCCGGCCCATGCACCTGAGGTCCGTCCAGTCCAACGACCGCAACCGTGAATCCTTGATCCGCCAGCACCTCGCGAACGATGGCCGCGCCGGGATCGTCGTCGGGTCCGTAGCCCGGGGCCAGGTAGGTCAGGTCGCCCGTCCCCAGGCCAAGCAGCGGTGATTCCCACGATTGGCGCGATGGCGTGGCCAGCCGCACTACTGGCCGATCGACAAGCCCGTCCGGCGGCTCGATCCAACTGGCGAGCGTGTCGGCGTTTCGAATCGCCTGACGAGCTCGTGGCGCCAGCGCGGCGGGGTTGCCGACGCCCACGAAGACGACCGTGCATGACCGAGGCAATGTCATGAGCTTCACAAACGCAAGCGGGAATGCTGGGCTATTCTAGGCAGCGGTCTTGCCGCGCATCGTGGCGCGTTCCGTCGACGTTGCCGAACCCTGCGCGCCACGTCAGGTAAACGGGTTCTTATGCAGTCTCCCACCGATGCACGCTATTCGCGCGAGCACGAATGGGCTCGATTTGACGGCGACGATGTCGTCGTGGGCATCACATCCTATGCCGCCGCGGAACTGGGCGACGTGGTGTATGTGGAGCTTCCCGCTGAAGGCGACCATGTCGAGGTGATGGACGAATTCGGCACCGTTGAATCCGTGAAGGCCGTCTCGCCGCTCTACGCGCCGGTGGCCGGGGAAATAACCGCAGTCAATGCAGCGCTCGACGGGGCGCCCGAGCTGGTCAACAGCTCTCCCATGGACAAGGGCTGGCTGATCCGCGTGCGCCCGGATGACGCCGCCACGGCCATCGAGGATTTGCTGGACGCCGAAGCCTACGACGCATTCGTGGATGAGCTACTCGCCTAGCACGGACGCCGACCGCGCCCGCATGCTGCGGACCATCGGCGTTGATTCCATCGACGACTTGTTCGTCGACATCCCGGACGCTCACTGCGACCCCACGCTCGACCTGCCCGACGCGCTGCCGGAAGTCGACGTTCTGCGCGAGGTGCGAGGGCTGGCGGACCAAAACAAGATCCCCGAGGGCACGCCCAGCTTCCTAGGCGCCGGGTTCTACCGCCACTTCGTGCCGGCGCTCGTGGATCAACTGCTGCTGCGCTCCGAGTGGTACACGGGCTATACGCCATATCAGGCCGAGATGACGCAGGGCACGCTGCAAAGCATGTACGAGTTTCAGAGCCTCGTCTGCCGGCTCACGGGCATGGAGGTGGCCAACGCCTCGCTCTACGACGGCGCGTCCGCATTGGCCGAGGCCGTGCTCATGTGCCGCGCCATCACCCGCCGCTCCGGCGTCGTCATGGCCGGAACGGTGCATCCCGCCTACCGCGAAGTCGCGGCCACCTACACCCAGGCGGTCGGCGTGGAGCTTCGAACCGTTGACGCGTGGTTGCAGACCGGCAAACGCTTGGCGCCCGACATCGAGGCGGTGGCCGCGGCCATCGACGACACCACCGCCTGCGTGGTGCTGCAGCGCCCGGACTTCTTCGGGTGGGTGGTGGATCCGGCGCCGGTGGTGGAGGCCGCCGAACGTCACGGGGCCAAGGTCGTTTACGTCGTCACCGACCCGATTTCGCTTGGCCTGCTCTCGCCGCCGGGCACACTGGGGGCCGATATTGTGGCCGGCGAGCTGCGGTCGTTGGTCGGCCCGCCGGCCTACGGCGGGCCCGGCGCAGGGATGCTGGCCACGCGTCGGGCGTTCATTCGCCGCATGCCGGGGCGCATTGCGGGGCGTACGACCGACCTCGACGGCGAGCAGGGATTCGTGCTGACGCTGCAGACCCGCGAGCAGCACATCCGGCGTGAGCGCGCGACCTCAAACATCACGACCAATCAGGCCCTGGTGGCGCTTGGCGCGGCAATCTCGATCTGTGCGCTGGGACCTGCGGGCGTGCGGGCCCTCGCGACGCGAAGCCTGAGCGCGGCGCATCGGTGCGCGGAGGCACTCAAGAACGTCGGGGCCACCGTCTCCGACGGAGCGTCGTACTTTCACGAGTTCATTGTGCACACGCCGCGCGGCGGCGAGGAGACGGTCAAGGCGCTTGCCGACCAGGGGGTCTTTGGCGGCTATCCGCTGGGCCGCGTCGATCCCAGGCTCGATGACGCCTTGCTGGTGTGCGCAACGGACCTCACCACGCGCGCCGACGTCGAGTCGCTGGCGAACGCATGGCAGGCCGTGCATCGTGGCTAGCGAGCCGCTGATCTTCGACCTGGCCAGTCCCGGCCGCCCCGGCGTGCGGCCGCCCCTGCCGCAATTCGACGCTGTCGACCCGGAAGCAGCGCTCCCCGAGGGTCAGGTCCGCGAGGCGCTTGATCTGCCGGAAGTCTCGGAAATTGACGTGATGCGGCACTTTGTGCGGCTCTCGCAGCGCAACCACAGCATCGACACGGCGATCTATCCGCTCGGCTCCTGCACCATGAAATACAACCCCAAGATCAACGAGGTGACGGCGCGGCTGCCGGGACTGGTTGAACCGCATCCGTATCAGCCCGAGGCGTCGGTGCAAGGGCTGCTGGCGCTGATCCACGATTTGGAAGCGCTGCTAGGTGAGATTGCGGGCTTTCCCACGGTAACCACGCAGCCCGCGGCGGGATCGCAGGGCGAGATGGTCGGCATACTCTGCATCCAGGCTTGGCTGCGCAGTCGCGGTGAGCGGCGGACAACCGTGTTGGTGCCCGACTCGGCGCACGGCACGAACCCCGCCACGGCCACGATGACCGGAATGCGCGTTCAGCCCCTGGGCACGGCGCCGGACGGCAATATCGACCTGGCCGAGCTGGACGCGAAGCTCAACGACGATGTGGCGGCCCTGATGCTCACCCTGCCGACCACGCTTGGCCTGTTCGAGCAACGAATCCTGGAGGTCACGCGGCGCGTCCATGCGGCCGGCGGGCAGGTGTACGGCGACGGCGCCAACTTGAACGCGATGCTGGGCCGGGTGCGTCCGGGCGATCTTGGCATCGACGTGATGCACTTGAATTTACATAAAACCTTCACCACGCCTCACGGCGGCGGGGGACCCGGCGCCGGGGCGCTCGGCGTGCAGGCGCATCTGGCGCCGTTTCTGCCAGGTCCGCATATCGTCCGAACAGATACGGGCTTTGCCCTGGAGGCCGCGGGTCGCGACAGCATCGGCCGCGTGCATTCCCATGTTGGCAACGTCGGCAACTTGATCCGCGCCTACACGTACATTCGCAGCCTGGGGCGTGACGGCATGCGCGAGGTGGCCAACGACGCGGTGCTGCATGCCAACTACCTGCGGGCGCGGCTGGCGCCGCATTTCGACATCCCTTACGACCGCATCTGCATGCACGAAGTGGTACTGGCTGGAACGCGGCAGCGGCGCCTAGGCGTCCGCACCACCGACATTGCCAAACGGCTGATCGACTACGGCGTCCATCCGCCGACGATCTATTTCCCGCTCATCGTCGACGAGGCGCTGATGATCGAGCCCACGGAAACCGAGTCGATCGAGTCGCTCGATCAATTCGCGGATGCCCTGATCAGCGTGGCCCGGGAGGCCGAGCAGGATCGAGAATTGCTGCGCGCCGCGCCGATCACGGCGCCCGTTCGCCGACTGGACGAAGTGACGGCCAACCGCTCGCCGGACGTGAGCTGGACCGCCGCCGACTAGAACCGAGCGTTCAACCGCTCAGTTGGCTTGGGTCCGCTCCCAGGTGACGATGTGCAGATGTGCCTCGCGCGGCGTACGGAACGCCAGGGCAGCGCCGGTGGGGCTGATCTTCCAGTCCAGCACCTCCATGTCGACCTCATGGCGCTTCGGGTCGGTCAGGGAGCCCTCCAGATAGAACCTGGGAGCCGCCAGGCGCCAGATCCGGAAGGGGAGACCGGGCGCACGACGGAGGGACACGGCCAATAGGCCGCTCTCATCGGGCATCCAGCGCGTGTTCATGTGCGACGGCAGGGTCCACCGGTGACCGCTGAACAGGTCGATGGCGAACTGCCCGTTGCGGCCGCGCTCATCAAGGACGATCGCAAACGTCATGTGTCGACCGGACGGCGACACACTGGCCACCCGCACGCGCCGACCGAGCGGCCACTCGTGCTCGACCTCGCCCAGTGGACTGACAACCCGAAGCGTGGTGGCTGCGTCCAAACTGTCGCGTCCAATGACCAGGAGCATGCCGTCGGCCCGCCAGCCGGCGACGCCGCCCAATACTTGGGCCACGACGTGTCGATCCTCGCCGTCCATCCGCGTGCGAACCACGTCCGCCGGCGTGGTGAACGGCCGTTGGGCGCCTGGGTGCCACAGACTGCCCGCCAGGTGCGTCTCTGCCGGATTCGGGAGCGGGCGACTGCCAATCTGCGGCACTTCCCAGGCGGCGAGCGTTCGGCGGTCATAGATGCGGGCTGCCTGTGGCTGTTGGCCGGCCGCGAGAATGTACCGTCGCGACCTCGAATACTGGCCCCACGCGTGGGCGACGACTCGCTCGTCGCCCGTCTGAATGTTTACCCCGCGGGTATACGGCAACCCGGCCTCGTCGATGTCCAGCATCCAGACCTCGTCTCCCTCGGGCGACCAAATCCAGCCGGGATGCACGGTGCGGGAGACCGCTGGACGCAGCCGCACGGTGGCAGGGTCTATGCCGGTGGCCACGGCTGCTCGAACTCGTTGAGATAGGGCCCGCCGAAGCGCACGTCCGGCTGGTCGTAGATCGACTGCCAGCGCGTTGGATTGTCGAGGTCGAGCTCGAACGGCAACCCGCTCCGGGGCGCATAGATCGCGGGCCAGTCGGCGGCGACCCAGGGCACCGGGTTCGTGCTGACGCGCAGGTCGTCGATTCGCACCTCGAAATGCAGGTGCGGCGATCCGCTACAGGCATGGGTCACCGAGTCGCCGCTTTCGGCGATCACCTGCCCGCGGCGGACGCTTTCGCCGATGTTCGCCACGACGCTTCGCGACAGATGGCCGTAGATGGTCGTGATCCCGAGTTGGGGATGATCGATGGAGACGTGCAGCGGCCAGGCGCGGCGCACGCCGCCGATTTCGCGCACGATGCCATCCGCCGCGGCGACAATCTCGGTGCCGCAGGCCATGCCAAAGTCGACCCCAAAGTGCAGCCCCTGGCCCGCAAAGTAGATGCTGCGGCGCATGCGATAGGCAAACGTGGTGTTGCCGTACCACTGGTCGAGCCACCAGGTTTGGGGTGACGACTCACCGGCGACCGGAAGCGATAGGGCCTCGGCGGCGGGCGCCCGGTGGGCCGTGACCGGCCAGACGGTCGCCAGGCCGAGGCCGGCGACATACGCCAGAACTCGCCGGCGTCCGACCAGCGCTGAAGCGTGAGGCATTGCGGCGCGACTTCTCCCCGCTGAGGCCAGGTTCTCCGCCGTCGGCGGCGCTCCGGGTGCGCGTGCGAGACTTTGAGGCCGAACTGCCGTCGAGGGCCGGGATGCAAATCACACGTATCGAGCGAATCGTCGTCGACGCTGGTCACACGCCCACGGCGGGGCGCCACATGCGGCGTGGGCTGGCCGATTGGGCCCTGTCCGAGGTATGCAAAGTTACCACCGACACCGGGCTCGTGGGGTGGGGCGAGACCCTGCCGCACTACACCTGGGGCGTCGTCACCGACGCGGGCGTGGATCGCGCCATGGGTGCGAATCCGGCCGATCTGCTCTGGGACGATGCGCTCGGCGCCGGACTGCAGCAAGCGCTGTTCGACGTGGTCGGGCAAGCGCTCGGGGTGCCGGTGCACCGGCTCATGGGATCCGCCGTGCGCGCGCGATGCCCCCTGGCGTGGTGGTGCTACGACATGCCGCCGCACGACTGGGCGTCCGAGGCGCGCGCCGGCATCGAGGCTGGCTATACCGCCTTCAAGCTGAAGGCGCGTCCCTGGTTCGACATCGTCGAGCAGGTGGAAGCCGTGAGCGGCGCAACGCCCGCGCACGCGAAGCTGGACCTGGACTTCAACGCGCTGCTGGTCGATGCCGGGCACGCCAAACCGCTGCTCACGACGCTGGCGGGCTATCCCAAGGTTGCGATCTTTGAAACGCCGATCCCCCAGACCGACGTGGGCGGGAACCGCGCCCTGCGGGAGGCGGCGCCGCGCCCGATCGCGATGCATTTCGATTCTCCGCCGTTCTTGACGGCGGTGCAGGAAGGCGTGTGCGACGGCTTTGTGGTCAGCGGCGGCGCCGCCACGTGCCTGCACCAGGGGGCGCAGGCCGCCGCCGCGAACATGCCGCTGTGGCTCCAGCTGGTGGGCACGGGCATCACCACGGCCTTTGCGCTGCACCTGGGCGCGGTGCTGCCGGCGGCGCGTTGGCCGGCCATCACCTGCCTCAACACCTACGCCTACGATCTGCTCACCGAGCCACTGCCGGTGGAGCATGGCTATGTGCCGGTGCCCCAGGCGCCGGGCCTCGGCGTAACGGTTGATGAAGATCTCATCCACCGCCTGCGGCGACCGGATGCCAGCCCGTTCGAACTTCCGCGAACGATCTATACGGTCCGCTGGGTCGACGGGCGCACCGCCGAGTACGTGGACCGGGATGTCTACGAGCCCGATTTTCTGGCCGGCAACCAGCCCGTCTTCGAGCGCGGCGTGACGCTGACCACGACCGAAGACGACGGCAGCGTGGCCTTCGATCATCGCTTTCGTTCGATCGAGGCCGCGGGTTGCCTGGTGGGTGGGTCATAGGGCCGAGGCCAGACACTTTACATAACGATCAGGGTGTCGTTGCGTGTTGCGGTCCCAATCGCGCGCGGACCGGATTGACGCTGGATTGGCCGGCGACTCGCGGCGCTTGAGCGATGCGGACGGCCGCGCGAGATGTTCGCGGACAACAGGGGCGATCGCGAGGAAGCCTCTGAACGAACGAGGCCCCATGGCACAAGAGACCCCCAGTCCGTTCGCCCCCGTATCAAGTACGGGGCAGGCTCTGAGCCTGTCGAAGGGGGATTGAACGGATTGGGAAAAGCCCACGGCCTTTCTCAGACCCTTCCTAGGTGTGGCGCCCAGGCCGTGCCTTGGGACGGCGGTGGATCTGCGAGGCTCTTCAGCCCGGCCGATGTCGCCGGTCCGTGTAGTTCCTGCCGTGTGCCCATGCCCAGGTCAGCAGCTGCCGCATTCGCCCGCTTCTGGTTGGCATTAGTAGAACTAATACGCATTAGTTCTACTATCTATCGGCGAGCAGGGACCCGAGCCGAGCGCTCGCGGGGCGCTTTCGAGCTGGGGCACACTGAATCGGCCACCGTCGCTTCGGGAGGACGCCATGTCGATTACCCATGAGCAGCGCGAGCACGTCAGGCACGAACTGCCGCAAGTCGCCGAGATCGTCGACCTGGATTTGCGCGAGAAGGTCGTCGAGGCGTGGGCCGTGGCACTTGCCGGCAGCAGCTTCAACGCCATTGCTGAGATCCCGGCGTCCGGCAATCCAGGTATGCCGACTCTCATCGACGGCACGCAGGCCGACCACATCCGCGGCGTGACGCAACTGGCCATGCTGCTGGGCGACGAGATGCAGCGGCAGTTTCCCGAGCTGCATGTCGATCGCGATCTGCTGATCGCCGGCGCGCTGTGTCACGACGTGGGCAAGCCGTGGGAGTTCGATCCGGTGAATCAGGCGCGCTGGCAAGCAGCCCCGGGCAAGGCGGGACGCCCGTCGATCCGCCACCCGGCGTATGGCGTGCACATTTGCCTGACGGTGGGCCTGCCGGAGGCGGTGGCGCACATGGCGGGCGCCCACTCCGGCGAGGGCGAGCTTGTCGAGCGCAGCCTCGAGAACACCATCGTGCATCACGCCGACTACGCCTTCTGGCGGGTGGCCGGGGCCGGCGGATTGCTCGAGGACGCCTAGGCTTCGGACAGTGCGCGCGCCGGCGGTAACGGTTGCTTGACATGTGTGATGGAGTTATGTAAAGCTATGGCCTATGGACCTCACCATGCACGCCGCCTCCGAGCGCTTCCTGGACAGTCTGCGGGCAAAGTCCCCGCGGACGCGTAGCACCTATGCCACCGGCTTGCGTCGCTTTATGTCGTGGGCGCGCCAGGAGTCCGGCGCCGAAGAGATCACGCTGGACCGGCTGGACGACGGCGCGCTCGAGGGCTTCTATCTGGCGCTGGCCGACGAGATTGGGCCCGAGCGCGAGGCGACGATCCAGACCTATGTGGCCGCCGCCCGCGCATTTCTGCGGCACTGCTTGCGCGAGGGATCCCTGACCACGGTTTCGATCGAGCGCGCCGTGGAGCGGCTCCACGGGGTGCGGTCGGCGCCGCGTTATCGCACGCCGCGGGTGGACGACGGGCTGGCAATTATCGTTGATTATGTCAAGAACGAGTTGCCAAAGCTGATTCCCGCCGACGCCGGCGAGGAGACCCGTCTGCGCTTTGCCCGCGACCGCGCCCTGCTGCAAGTGCTCTACGGCACCGGCATGCGTCGTGCGGAGCTGGCGCGACTCGACCGCCGCGACGTCGACGACGGCTACGCCCAGCAGGCCCTGATCACCGGCAAGGGCCGGCGCGAGCGGGTGGTCTTTTTCGATGACGACGCGCGGGAGGCGATGCGCACCTACCTGGGGCTGCGGCGCGACGGCTACGTGCCGCTCTTCATCCGCCATCACGGCGCGCCGCGCGATCCCGGCCGCGGCGGCGAGCGCCTGCGCCTATCGCCGCAGTCGGTCTGGAAGATCGTCAAGCGCTATGGGGCGGCGGTCGGAGTGACGGCCACCACCCACGGCTTCCGTCACCTCAAGGCCACCTCGCTGCTCAATCGGGGCGCCAATCTCTCGCACGTGCAGGACATCCTGGGACACGCCTCGCCGGATACGACCAAGCGCATTTACGCGCACTACGAAACGGCGCATTTGCGCGAGGTCTTCGATCGGTTCAGCGTGCCGGTGGACGAGGCGTCCGCACGCGCCCGCCGCCGACGCCGGTCGCCCGAGGAGCTTACGCGCTAAAGAGGCCGGCCAGGGACGCCAGCGCGGCAGCGCGCAGAGCGTCTCCGCTTTCCGGCGTCCAGGCCGCCGGCTGTTGGTACCAGGGATGAGCCGTTTCGGCTTCGTAGCCGCCGTGCGCGGTCACGCGACGGGTGGGCAGGTATCCCCAATTGCCGTTGCTCCATCCGGCCACCATGGTTGCGGACGCCGGTGATCCGGCCCGAATGGCCTGCCCATCCGCGGCGAACAGCTCCACCGGCGTCGCAACTGCGGCCAGATCGCCGATTCGCAGCGCCTGAAGCTCGACCTCTTGCCGGCCGGTCCGCGCCGGATCATCGTGGGCGGCGAGCACGCGATCGGCGTGCTCGACTTCGTAGGACTGGTAGTGACGGCGCATCACGTCGCTGGCGGCGGCTTCGACGTGCGCCTCACCTTCGGCTCGCAGCGCGCGGGCCTCAGCCGGGCTGGGCAGGTCCGCGTGCGCCAGCGTCGCCCTCCGCGTTGCCGCGGCGACCGTGGTCGAGGCCGATGGCCGCGCGGCCTGAAGGGCCCGGACCGCCGTCAGTGCGAGTGCGTGGCCGTGGTTGCGGGCCTCGCCATAGCCGCGTGCTCGGGGGTCCGCGAAGCGCAGGTTCGCATTTGCGCCCGCCCCATTGATGAAGATGCACGGCGCGCCGGTGATCAGCCGAACACGCCGCCGCAGGTGGCCCGGATAGTCGGCGGAGAAGATTCGCTCGCGGCTGCTCGTGGGGTGGCAGCCATAGTTCACCAGCGTGACGACGGGCCGGCCGTCGCCATCGCGCGCTTGCGCCGCTATGAGCGTTGGGTCGATGTCGTCGGGCCCTCCGTCACCGGGTCCGTCCGGGGCCACGGCCCGCGAGCGTCGGTTTACCCCGGCGAACGAGGTCCCGTACCCGATGACGATCTCCGCGCGCGTTTGCCGCTCCAGGGCCGATTGGGCCACGGCAACCGTTGTCGCCGTCAGCTCGTCGAGATAGTCGCTGTCCGGATCGCCCATGGTTGGCAGCACGCCGGTTTCCGGCCCCCCGTGCCCGTGGGTGCAGGCGTACATCTGATGATCGGCCGGTATCCCCGTCGCCTCGCCGACGCGGGGCCGCGTTCGCTCGATCCATGCCGGCGTGAGCCCGACGAGGTCGAATGCCGCCAGCATCACGGTCGAGCCGCCGCTGGCGGCGACCAGGACGTGCAGCTCGAGGGGATCCCGCACTCCGAGGCTAGCGCCCATGCGCGGACTGAAGCCGGAAAGATCAACCCCGATTGCGGGCGTGATATTTCCGCTGGCGACGCCGAGGTGGACTCGGCCAGGCGCGGTCACGGCTGCTCGGCCTCGACGCGGTAGTGGTCATAGCGACCAGCCAACGCCGCCGGCAGCGTGCCTTCGATCCGCGTCCCGTCCGGTTCATGCGCCTCGCGAAAAACCGCGCCGCGGCGATGAAACAGGCTCACCATCTCGCTGTCGGCGTAGGGGATGCGCACGGTGAGGTTCACGCTCGACGCGCGCGCCGCCTCGCCGAGCCGGTTACGCAGCTCTTCCAACCCCTGCCCGGTCAGCGCGGAGACGCGCACGGCGTTGGGAAAGTCGGCCACGTCCACGTCCGGGACCAGATCGCTCTTGTTGAGGGCGGTGATCACCGGCCGCGCGTTCACGCCAATCTCGCTCAACGTGCGTTCCACTACCTGGACTTGCCGCAGCATGTCGGGCGCCGCTGCGTCCACGACATGCACCAGGAACTGCGCTTCGAGCACCTCTTCCAGCGTGGCGCGAAAGGCGTCCACGAGCCGTGGCGGCAGCCGCTGAATAAAGCCGACCGTGTCCGTGAGCAAAAGGTCCCCGCCCTGCGGCAGCTCCAGCCGCCGGGTGGTCGGATCGAGCGTGGCGAACAGCCGGTTCTCCGTCAACACCGCGGCGTCGGTGAGCGCGTTGAGCAGCGAGCTCTTGCCGGCGTTGGTGTAGCCTACGAGCGCGGCCACGTTGAGACCGGCGTCGCGCCGCCGGCGCCGGCGGCTGCCGCGCTGCTCGCGCACGCGCTTCAGCCGGGTGTCGATGTCGCGAATGTGGTCGCGGTAGAGCCGCCGGTCGGTCTCGATCTGCGTCTCACCCGGACCACGGAATGGGCCGATGCCGCCCCGCTGGCGGGAGAACTCGACCCAAAGCTCGGATAGGCGCGGCAGCAGGTATTCGAGCTGGGCGCGTTCCACCTGCAGGCGGCCTTCGGCGGTCTGCGCGCGCGCAGCGAAGATGTCCAGGATCACGCCGGTGCGGTCGAGCACCTTGCCCTCGAAGGCCCGCTCGATATTCCGCTGCTGGCGCGGGAGCAGCTCGGCGTCGATCACCAGGACGTCGGCGGCGACGTCCCGGCTGGCGTCGATAGATTCCTGGAGCTGGCCCTGACCGATCAGCGTGGCGGGATTGGGTTCCCGGATTCTTACGCAGCGGCGTCCGGCAACTAACGCGCCGGCCGTATCCACCAGCCGATCCAGCTCATCCAGCGAGGTTTCGGCCGGCCAGTCACCCAGCGATGCCAGCCCATCGATGCCCACAAGGAACGCCCGCTCCCGAGCCTGGAGCGGGCCGCCCTCAGAAGGTGAGCGCGGCGATGCGATCCAGGGCCTCCTGCAGGCGGTCGTCGGGCGTGGTGAGGGAGATGCGGAAATAGCCCTCGCCGCCGGCGCCGAATCCCACGCCGGGCGTGACGATGACCCCGGCGTTTTCGATGAGTTGGTGCGCGAAGTCGACCGACGTCATGCCGTCAGGCACCGGCGACCAGAGATAGAGGCTGGCCTTGGGCGTCTCTGGCTGGAGCCCCGACGCGCGGAGGGCGTCGAGCACGAGGTCCCGCCGCCGCTGCAAGTGGGCGTTGCGGCTGTCGATCCAGCGCTGCGAGACATCCAGCGCGGCGATCCCCGCCAGCTGCACGGCCTGGAAGATGCCCGAATCCACGTTGGTCTTGACGCGCCCGAGCGCCTCCACCACCTCGGCATTGCCGACCATCCAGCCGATGCGCCAGCCGGTCATGTTGTAGGTCTTGGAGAGCGAGTGGAACTCGACGGCCACGTCGCTCGCGCCGGGCACTTCGAGGATGCTGCGGCAGCGCGTGCCGTCGTAGGTCACCTCGGAGTAGGCCGCGTCCTGGGCGAGCACCAGCCCATGGCGGCGGGCGAAGGCCACGGCCTGCTCGAAGAACTCGAACGGTGCGATGGCCGCCGTGGGATTGCTGGGGTAGCAGAGCCACATGAGCTTGGCCGCCTCAAGCGCCTCTGCCGGGATGGCCTCCAGATCGGGCAGCCAGGCGTTCTCGGCGGTGAGCGGGACCATGTGCGAGCGTCCGCCGGCCAGCATGGTGCCGATGGCGTAGACCGGATAGCCCGGATCGGTCATCAGCACGGTGTCGCCGGGGTTGATCAGTGCCAGCGGCAGATGCGCGATGCCTTCCTTGGATCCGATGAGCGGCACGACCTCGCTCGCCGGGTCGAGGGTGACGTCGAAGCGCCGGGCGTACCAATCCGCGATGGCCGCGCGGAGCTCGTCCAAACCGTAGTACTCGGGATACCGATGATTGTCGGGATCCCGCGCCGCCCGCTCGAGCTCGGCCACGATCGGCGTGGGCGTGGGCAGGTCGGGGTCGCCGATGCCGAGGCTGATGACGTCCACGCCCTCGGCGCGCTTGGCGTCGCGCAGCTTGTCGAGCTCCGCGAACAGATAGGGCGGCAGGGCCGAGATGCGCTCGGCGAATTGAATCGGTGATGCGGACACTAGGCGGCGCCCACTGGCATGGGAAGCAGCGCCATTATGCGGGCCATTGCCCGGTGAACACCGTCGCCGCGGGCCCCTGCATGGTCACCTCGTTGCCGTCGCCGTCCCAGATGACGTGCAGCCGACCGCCGGGCATGTCGAGGGCGACGTTTCCGGGCGCAACCCGTCCCGCGGCGATTGCCGCGGCCGCCGTGGCGGCGGCGCCGGTGCCGCAGGCCAGGGTGAGGCCGGCGCCTCGCTCCCATACCCGCACCCGCAGCTCACCTGGGGCCATCACGTTCACGATCTCGAAGTTGGTGCGCTCGGGAAAGGTGGGGTGATGCTCGACCTGCGGGCCAATCGCGGCCAGCGGAAACGCGTCCACGTCGTCGACGAAGGTAACCGCGTGCGGGTTGCCCACCGAGACGCCCGTGATCTCGATTGCCTGTCCGTTGACGTGCAGCGTCGTCATGTTGGGCGCCGAGTCGCCGGGAAGCATGGGCAGCGAGCTTGGGTCGAATGACGGCACGCCCATGCCGGTGGTAACGCGAAGCCCGCCGTTCGCTTCCGCGGCCTCGACCCAGCGGGGGCCGCCGAGCGTCTCGATGACCTCACGCTGGTTGCCCAGCTCGCCGCGTTCGTAGAGCCACTTGGCAAAGCAGCGGATGCCGTTGCCGCACATTTCGGCGCGCGAGCCGTCCGCGTTCCAGATCTCCATGGCGAAGCGGGTGTCCTGACCGTCGCGCACGACGAGCACCTGGTCGCAGCCCACGCCGAAGCGCCGGTCGGCAAGCGCCGCGGCCAGCGGACCAAGGTCGCCGGGCAGCGCCTCGCGGCCATCGAGCAGCACGAAATCGTTGCCGGCTCCGTGCATCTTGGTGAATGCCAGGCTCACGTCAGGACCGTCCCACGTCATCCACGCCGCGCAACTGCGCGGCGAGCGCCTCCACGATCGTTTCTGGAGTACGCCAGTGTACGGGAAGCTGGTGCCGAAACCAGGTCCGTTGGCGGCGTGCATATTGGCGCGTGCGGCTGACCGTTCGCTGCCGCGCCTCGTCGAGCGTGAGGCTTCCATCCAGCACCGCCGCGGCTTCGCGGTAGCCGACGCCGGTGAGCGCAGGGGCGTCCGGCGGAACGTGGCGCTCCAGCAGGGTGCGCGTCTCCTCGACCAGTCCGCCGGCGTACATGGCGTGCACGCGACGCTCGATGCGGGCTGCCAGGACGTCCGGCGAGTGATCGATGCCGAAGATCACGCTGGGCGGCGGTGGCCGGGAGGCTCCCCCGCCGCCGTGACCTTCGGCGACCTCGATGGCGCGAATCAGGCGGCGCGGGTTGGCGCGGTCGATGGTGGCGGCCCGTATGGGGTCCAAACGCGCCAGGCGCGACGCGAGACCGTCCACGCCTTCGCGTGCCAGCAGCGCGTCGAGGTCGCGTCGCAGCTCGGCGTCCGGCGGCACACCGGCCAGCAGCTCGGCGTCAACGAGCGCCTTGATGTAGAACCCGGTGCCGCCGACTACCACGGGCACACGCCCACGACGGCGAATGTCGTCGAGCGCGCGGCGCGCGTCTTGGACGAAGCGGTGAGCGCTGTAGGTCTGGCTTGGATTAATTATGTCAACCAAATGGTGCGGCGCCCGGGCTCGCTCAGCGGCGGTGGGCTTGGCCGTGCCGATGTCCATGCCGCGATAGACCTGGCGCGAGTCGGCCGATATGACCTCGATCGAGAAGTCGTCGGCCAGCGCGAGCGCCGCGGCCGTCTTGCCCGACGCCGTCAGACCTGTCAACACCACGAGCAATGCGTTCACTGCGTGGCTGGCCTGGGCGGCCGGAAGCCCGCGCTACCATGCAAGACGAACATCTGCCGGCTGCTGGGATAACCGCTCTCGGTGTCTGATTCGCCTACCGTCGACGGCCCCGCGCCGGGGCCGCCATACAGCCATTTGCAGGCCGTGCTCGACGCCGGCCATTTCGCCGTCACCTGTGAGCTTGGGCCGCCCAAGGGACCCGATGCGGACGACGTCCGCGCGAAGGCGGAGATCCTGCGCGGCTTCGTGGACGCGGCCAGTTGCACCGACAACCAGGGCGCGGCGCTCAAGATGTCGCACTGGGGCGCGGCGCTGCTGTGCCGCGATGGCGGCGTCGAACCGATCATGCAGCTCTCGTGCCGCGACCGGAATCGGCTGGGCATCCAATCGGATGTCATCGCGGCGCAGGCGTTGGGCATTCGGAATTTTATGTCAATCAGCGGGGACTCGCTGGTCCTGGGCGATCATCCCATGGCCAAGCCCGTGTTCGACCTGCAGGGCGTGCAACTCGTGCGCTTGTTGAAGCGCCTCCGCGACGAGAACCGCAACGCGGCGGGCGACCCGATCAAGGGCGATTTTCGGCTGTTCATCGGCGGCGCGGCCAATCCATTTGCGCCGCCCTATGGCTTCCGCCCGCTGCGCATGGTCAAGAAGGCCGCCGCGGGACAGGAGTTCGCGCTGACGCAGATGATTTTCAACGTGGAGCGGTTTGCCGAATGGATGTCGCGCGTTCGCGATGAGGGCATTCACGAAGAAGTTCATATTCTTGCGGGCGTGGGGCCGCTGAAGTCGGCCCGCATGGCCGAGTTCATGAAGTTCAAGGTCGCGGGGATGGAAGTGCCCGACGCCGTGATGCAGCGCATGCGCGGCGCCCGCAAGCCGCGCGCCGAGGGCATCCGCATCTGCCTGGAGATCATCGAGCAGGTGCGGGAGATCGGGGGCGTGCACGGCGTGCACGTGATGGCGATCGACTGGGAGAAGGCCGTGCCGCGCATCGTGGAGGCCGCCGGGCTGGAGTTGCCGCGGCCGACGCCGGTTCCCGCGCTCGCGCCCGCCGCTGCCATGGGCGCGGCCGCCACCGCGGCATAGCGTGGCGGAAGGCGCCGCTCACGCAACGATTGCAGGCTTCGCCGCGGCGCTGGCGTCCGACGCGCCCACCCCCGGCGGTGGCAGCGCGGCGGCGGCGGCCGTGGCGCTGGGCGCGGCCCTGATCGCCATGAGCGCCCGGCTCACGCTGGCCCGGAAGCGCTTCAAATCCGTGCATGCCGAGATGGACCACATCGTGGCTCGGACAGACGCGATTCGCGGCGAAGCGCTGGCGCTCATCGAGGCGGATGCGGACGCCTACGCCGGGTTGCTGGAGGCCTACCGACTGCCGCGCGCCTCCAAGGCCGCGCGGGCCGATGCGATCGCCGCGGCGGCGTTGGAGGCCAGCCAAGTCCCGGCCGCGGTCGGCGAGCTGGCGCTCGAGGTGATCGAGCTGGCAGGCGACGCCGTTGTCAAGGCGAATCCGCACGTGCGGTGCGACGCCGCCGCCGGCGCGGCGCTGGCGCGCAGCGCCATGCGCATCTGTGAGATGAACATCGCCGCCAATATCGGCTCGGTCGCCGACGACGCCGAGCGCGCCGAGCTCCAGCGCACTCGCGAGCGTTTCCGCATGGCGCTGCCTCGGGCCGACGCCGCCGCGGATCGTGTGCTGGCGGAGCTGCAAGCGTGATCGTGATGACGGGCCGCGAGCCGGCTCGGGTGCTGCGGGCGTCGATTGCGAGCGAGCTTGTGGAGTTCGAGAGGCCCCCGTCGTTGGCT